>JAHJDR010000207.1 GCA_018812345.1 bacterium
AAAAATGTAGAAATAAAAAATGTGCTCGAAAAAGTTATGGCCCTCAAACAAAGACTGCAACGTGTATCGTTAACGGATAACAGTCGTCTGTTGAACTATGCGGTTTTTGATATTCGTTGTTTTGATAACATGCTTGATTTAGCAGGTATTATTGCGGCAGGGTCCATGATGCGCAATGAATCACGGGGTGTCCATCATAAGTCAGATTATCCCGTGTGTGACGATACTTTTTTACGGACAACAAAAATATTTTGTGATGGTGAGTCCCCAAAAATATATTATGAAGACATTGACACGTCGCTGATTTCTCCACGTTATGAAGATAGTGTGCGGGAACGATCAGCGAGTTAATATTTCATGAAGACACGAGAAATAAAAATAAAACGCAAAAATAATGTTAGCGGTTCTTCGTATTGGGAGTTTTTTGACGTGACAGAAGAAGCGGGCATGACGGTTGTGTCTGCACTCAAAAAGATCGCTAAAAGACCTAAAAATCGTGATGGTCAGGCTGTGGCACCTGTTGTGTGGGATTGTAATTGCCTCGAAGAAATTTGTGGTGCGTGTACCATGCTTATCAATGGCAAAGCAAAACAAGCGTGTTCTACGTTTATAAAAAATCTGCCCGATCCCATTGTTCTGGAACCTTTGAGCAAATTTCCTGTCTTAAGAGATCTCAAAGTAGATCGATCTGCTTTATTTAAAGATCTAGATCATGTTTATGACTACCAACATGTTGATTCCTTTGATCTCAAAGCGTATTCTTTAGAAAGGGACACAAACCAAAACTCATTACGAGCTCAATTGGGCGAGTGTATCTATTGTGGGTCTTGTCTCGAAGCGTGTCCGCAATACAACACGGCTTCAAATTATCTCGGTGCTCTGGCTGTTGCCCAAACCTATCGCTTAAATCTAGCACAAAATGGTCATATTGATAAAATGAATCGTATGGAAACTCTTTTGAGTGATCGTGGTGTGATTGGTTGTCAAAATGTAGGCAATTGTGAGCTAGCCTGTCCCAAAAAAATCCCGCTTAAAAATGCTTTGGGCACTCTCAAGCGGGATTCAATGAAGACTTTTTTAAGTAAAATTCTTTAATCTGCTAAGCTACGTTTTTTTTTAAGCCATCCTTGTTAGCGGCTTCAAGATCTGTATGACCATCAGCATATTCTGGATGATCATCTTCAGCATGATGCGTGAGTTTTTTCAAAGGTTTTAAGAAAAGAAGAACCACGACACCAAATATGACTGTAAAAATCATAATGCCAAGAAAGATTGTTTTTTCACCCGCATTGGAAGCTGCTTCACCAAGTAGGCCTGCCACTTTATTACCCAAACCTGTAACCGCAAAATAAGTTCCCATCATGAGAGAGGCATATTTTACAGGGGCCAGTTTAGTAATAAAGGAAAGGGCCACAGGTGATGAACAAAGCTCACCAATTGTGTGGAAAAGATAGGCTAAGATAAGCCATACCATGGCAGATTTTCCATCACTGTTTGCTTGAACAGAAGCAAATACCATGAAAAGAAATCCCATGCCCATGATCATGGTACCGATAGCCATTTTGTAAAGTGAAGAATCTTCTTTGCCTTTACGACGCCACCAGAGCCAGAAGTTGGCTACTATTGTTCCAAAAACAATGATGAAGAAAGGGTTGAGTGATTGGAAGATACTAGCTGGAATTTCCCAGTTGAATAGAAAACGATCTGTTTTGTCTAGGGCATAGATATTCATCAAACCACCAGCTTGTTCAAACGCACCCCAGAAAACAATGACTATGAGGAAAGAAAGCAGCATGACTTTCATGCGGTCTCTTTCAACTTTTGTTAGAGATGTGTGTATGGTTTCTGCTTTTCCTGTTGCATTATTGATTTCAGTAGCTAGTTCTCCTACACCTTTTAAGTGCTTTTGCCCTTTAATGTAAAAAAACTGACCTACAGCCATACCAATACCAGCTAAGGCAAAACCATAATGCCAACCAATGAGTTCGCCAACAGCACCGACGATTATGGCAGACAGTAAAGCACCAATATTAATCCCAATATAGAAAAAGGTAAAACCTTTGTCTCGCATAGGATCACCTGGGGCATATAAGCTACCAACGAGTGTGGAGATATTGGGTTTGAGCATACCAACACCCATGACAATCAAAGACAAAGCTGAATAAAATGCGATAGTATTGGGAATTGCCATAACACCATGACCAACACAGAGCAGCAAACCACCAATCATAACGGCTTTACGTTGTCCTGTGATACGATCTGCTATTAAGCCACCAGGAATAGATGCCAAATAGACGAGCATGGTGTACCAACCATAAAGGGCTAAGGCTTCAGCATTTGTCCAGCCTAGGCCACCTTTTGGACCATCTGCTACTTCAGAAACAAGGTAAATGACCAAAATGGCACGCATGCCATAATAACTAAAACGTTCCCACAATTCCGTAAAAAACAAGATATAAAGACCTTTTGGATGTTTTGTTACGAAATTGGGATTTTGAAGAGTGGTAGTTGTATTCATATAATAAAACCCCTGTTAGTTAAAAGTTAGAAACAAAAATGTCTTATGTCTTAATATCCGTATTTGATGCAACGACTTTCTTCACAAATAGATAAGAATTGTGTAGTTTTGAAAGATTTCGTGTCCTAAAGGTTTGATTATTGGCCATCTGGAGAGAAATGCATGAAGTCTTTGAGGGAATCTTTACGAAAACCGCCCCATTTAAGGCCGGCTTTTTCCATAGCAGGTATGATTGGGCTTTTGGCTGTTATTGCGAGAGGTTTTTTTGGATCATAGGTGCCACCCTTGATAAGTTTGCAGGTTGGGCCCCATTCTTGGCAATTCGTGTACAATCCATTAAACTCTTGATTCACATCCACAGCCACACCAAAGGCATGTTGCGAAAACTGCGTGCGGTTTCCTTTAGCATCCACAGGACCACGGCTTTTTGAAGGGCGATAGCCCACAAGCGATTGAATATCGTAGCCCTCTTTGAGAACTTGATTAAGGGCGCCTTTGATTTTTTCAGCGACATGACGGCATAGCTTCATAGACGCATCATTATCGAGGGTTACAATTTCCTGGTCTTCCTTACAAATTGTGCAGTTAAAGGGACCTTTTTCTGCTTCAGTAAGTTCAGAGCGTAGTTTGGTAATTTTTTGTTTCATCACTGTTCGTTTTTGCGCTGTGTTCCAAACTGTGTAGGTATAACTGCAGGTATCATTTGCAACGGCTTGGAAAGGAAGGAGAAATATTAGGGTGAGTAGAAAGTATTTCATGGGTTCGTCGCTAGTCGCTAGTCGCTCGTGAGTCAATTTTTAACGGCTTGCCAAGAATGGGGGACTAGAATAATTAGTGTTAATGGTTTGTTCAAGTTCAAGTAAAAAGGTTCAGGGAATAAACGCTTCGCGTGGTTCAAGATCAGGTTCAAGTTCAGGGGAATTACCCTTGAACCTGAACATCCAACCTGAACCAGCCGAAGGCTTCATTCCTTGAACTTATAACCTGAACCTGAACATTTTTTTAGCTACAAGATGAATATCAAGAAAGTAGATTATGATTGAAACAAAAAAGCAAACCCAACTAATTATTATAGGCGCAGGCCCTGGCGGTTATGCAGCAGCTTTTTATGCGGCTGATCAAGGCATGCAGGTGACTCTGATTGACACAGCTGAAAATCCTGGTGGGACTTGTTTGTATCGTGGCTGTATTCCTTCAAAAGCTTATTTGCATGTCTGTGATATATTAAATGAGGCCAAAGAAGCAGAGGCCTTTGGTGTGACTTTTTCAGAGCCGCAAATAGATTTAGACAAAATACGTGCCTTTAAAGAGGGTGTTGTGACAAAACTCACTAAGGGACTGGGCCAACTATCTAAAGCGCGTAAGATAAACTATATTCAGGGAACAGGTAGTTTT
The DNA here is from genome assembly GCA_018812345.1 of bacterium. Classification (GTDB taxonomy): domain Bacteria; phylum UBA10199; class UBA10199; order UBA10199; family JADGCS01; genus JAHJDR01. The sequence continues at coordinate 3,914 of JAHJDR010000207.1, forward strand.
ATTGATGAAAAAACTGTGAAGGTTGTTAAAGCAGATGGCTTGGAAGAAAAAATTAGTTTTGAAAAGGCTATTATTGCAACAGGTTCCAGGCCTTTGGTTGTGCCACCTTTTGATCAAAAAACACCAGGTGTGATTTTTTCCTGTAAAGCGTTAGCCTTACCAGATATTCCCAAAAGACTTCTTGTGGTTGGGGCAGGGTATATTGGGTTAGAGTTGGGATCTGTTTATGCCACACTGGGTTCA
>JAHJDR010000208.1 GCA_018812345.1 bacterium
ACACGTATTTTTGTTGATACAGGTCCCATATTGGAACGCGATGTGGCCATGAAAGCGGGCCTTGGTTTGATAGGTAAGAATACTTGCCTCCTTAATAAAAAATATGGATCTTTTTTCTTTATTGGACTCATTCTCACAGACCTGGAACTCAAATCTTCTGAAAGGGATCATGATCACTGTGGACGTTGTGATAGATGCCTCAAAGCCTGTCCCACAGGGGCCCTCACTGCTTATGCACTTGATGCTACAAAATGCCTTGCCTATCATAATATTGAGAAAAAAGGGGTTCGTGATTCTTCTTATTGGGGTTATTTTAAAAAACAACTTGTTGGTTGTGATATTTGCCAAGACGTTTGTCCGTACAATGAGAAAGCCATAAAAAACCCTGATGCTGATTGGCTTAAAACTTTCGCTCAATATGATTTTGGTAATTTTGCGCAAATATTGACCCTCACTAAGGAACGTTATAAAACTAAAGTAAATAAATCAGCCATTTCTCGTCTGACTTACGTTGATTTCATGCGTAATGTTTTTTTGGTGATTGCGAACAATCCTCAAAAAGAGTTAGAAGAAGACGTCATGACATGGCAATACAAAAACCCAAATCTGGATCTCGTAGAGTATCATCACTGTCTCCAGGTTTTAAAGCAGGAACGCCTATGAAGACTATCACTGTTACTTTCCTAACAATCCTCCTTATTTCTATCGTTTTTGTAAGTTGTAAAAATCGTTCAAAACTTTATGAATTACCGAAACCCGTAGAAGTCAATAACGCTGTTGTCGCTCTGGAAAAAGGAACTTTTGAAATCGTTCCAGATGCTTCCTGGTTTATCATTCGCTTTCTCAAAAATGATCACATTCCAGTGAAAGCCTCCATTAATGTATTAGATGGCTCGTTAAATGTTAATAACAATGCTTTGCATTTAGCAGAAGTTACTTTAGATATGTCTAGTTGGGATTCTAGTTTGTCAGAGCGCGATAAACAAATCAAAAGCATTCTCTTTCATCTCGATAACGACGTTAATCAAAAAGCTCTCTTAAAGGTTCTTAAAGCTAAACAAGACCTTCAGAAAGCACTTTCTGAGAATAAGAAAATCAAAGAGCTGCCCATACAAATCAATTTAAGAGCCTTGAATAAAGATCACACTCTTGAAGCTGTTGTCTCATTAACCATAAATGAGAAGAATAGACTTGTTATAACAACGATAAAGCCTCTTGTACTAAAACAAGAAGCTTTTTTGTCTGCCCTAGATTTAGAGCTGCTCAAAGACCTGAGAAAAATAGATTCTTTATCAGAAACGTTTGAAGTCAGTGTTCATTTAGAATTTATAAGCCCTGTTGTGATAAGCCATTGATCATACAAAAACTTACGTTTTTGGTCTGAGAAAGTGTCTCGCAAATATCTTGCTGTTTTTTACATGTTAACCCAATAATATCCGCAAAATATCCTTCTTTAATCAGACCTCTATTTGTGATGCCAATTGTTTCTAAGGCATTAGTTGTTATCATGGGCATGAGTTCTTTCAGACCTATCTCTGGAAACATTTCTAGGAATAATTGAATTTCACTAAAATAATTAAGTTCATTATTACTCACTAATCCATCAGTTCCCAAAGCTATTTTAATATTTTGTTCTCTATATTGCTTAAAGGGAAAGTGTGCATGATCGAAAAAGGCAAAAGAACCTGGGCAATGCACAATGCAAATATTTTTCCAGGTAGATAAAATATCAATATCGTGATCATCACAATAATTAGCGTGAATAATGAGTGAATTATTGAGAACTCTATTATGTTGTTTAAGATATTGAATGGCAGAAGGTGCTTGATGTCTCTTGAGACCATTTAATTCTGGATAGCGTGTCACCACAAAATCATAAAATGGTCCAGAATTATTCTGAAAGTACTCTTGTTCTTCTGCATATTCACATAAATGAATTGAAAAGGGTGGGTGTTCATTCTGAAAAAACTCATTAATAATTGTCTCGTGAACGGTGTGTATCGTGTGTAGGCTTAAATGAAAATCAATGGGTGACGCTCTTTGTAAGTCTTTAAGTTTATCATAAATGTGTCGGCTAATGGGCTCAATAGAGCCCAACACTTCACCAAAACCAATGACATTACAGGGTAATTTACGATAGGCTGTAATGGGGCTATCAAAACTTATATGATCTATGTTTGTCGTAGAGCCCGTTTTGATTAATTTTTGACAGCCTTCCTCCAAAGATCTGACCACATCAGCAGCTGTTTGCATTGTTTTTGCGTGCATGAGCTCTTTCATCCAAGGAACAAAGTTATGTTCTGTTAAAACCCCTAAGCTCGTTAGCTCTAAGTGAGCATGGGCATTTGTAAATCCTGGAAGCAGAAGCATATCATCTAACATGATCATATTTTCCGCTTTTTTAGGTATGTGCGTTCTAACTTTTGTGATCACACCTGAGTCGATTTCAATGACAGCTGGTTCTATAAGATCTTGATTATTGACGAGGGCAGATGGGGCTACAAGAGTTTGTTTCATGTAGTTACTTCATTATAATATGTATCTCGTTCATAGGCCTTGTGACCGGAAGTGTGAATGAGGTGAACAAGTTCTTCAGGGCTGTGGCTCAAAATACCGTTGCAACCTGCTGCGGCTACAACATTTTCTTCAATCATGATGGAACCCAAATCATCAGCACCAAAATTAAGAGCTAATTGTGCTATTTTATCACCTTGTGTGAGTAGTGATGCTTGAATGTGTTTAATATTATCTAGAAAAAGTCGTGATATAGCTATTAATCGTAAATACTCATTGGCTGTAGCGAGTTTAATTTTATTTTTTAATAATGTTTTATTCTTCAAAGGGGTATGAGACATTTGAAAAGTCCAAGGGATAAATGAGGAAAAACCCTCTGTACGATCTTGTAAATCACGGAGCTTCTCCAGATGCATAACGCGCTCTTCCCAACCCTCTATGTGACCAAACATCATGGTTGCTGTTGTTTTGAGTCCCTGTTCATGAGCTTGTCCCATCACAGCTAACCAGGTTTCACTATTGATTTTCTTTTCTGAAAGTTGTTCTCTGACATCATCGACTAATATTTCAGCGCCACCACCAGGAATGGATTGCAATCCAGCATTTATGAGTTGTTCTATGACTTCTTTTACAGAGACATTTGTTTGTTTTGCTATAAAATGAATTTCAGGGGGCGAAAAAGCATGGATGTGTATGGCATGATTATTTTTAATATGTTCTATGAGTGTAACATAGTCCTGAAGTGTCTGTTCGGGATGAAGCCCACCTTGTAATAAAACACGCTTAGCGCCAAGAGAAAGGGCATGATCGATTTTTCTATCGAGATCTTCAAAGGATAAAGTCCATGCATCTAAATCCCCTTGATGACGAGAAAAAGCACAAAAGGTACAATCATTAATGCAAATATTAGTGTAGTTTATATTGCAGTCAATAAGGTAGGCAACACAGTTTCCATTAATCTTTTTGGAGCGCTCATTAGCCAACTGAGCAAGGGTGAGAAAATCGGCTTCATGAGCAAGTAAGAGGGCATCATTAATGGTGAGTCGCTGATTATTTTTTGATTTATTGTAAACGTCAAGTAGCGTCATATATACATCCTCCGTCATTGCGAGACGAACGACCCCGCAAACGGGGCAGGCGTGAGTTGTGGCAATCCAGGAAACAGGGGGACATGATTGACAATTGACAATATGCAATAAGCGATTTGCAATTGAAATAGCCGATAGCTAATTGTCATTTGTCTATTGTCAATCATGAGACACTTATATTCTAAGCCGCTTTTTGTCCGTGCTCAATGTATTGATATTCTCTCAAATGTTCTTTGAATAATTTAAGACCTTCTTTTATATTTGGTGTGGGCTCATAGAGAATATTATTGTTGAGGTAATCTAAAACGAGATCTTTTTGAGTTGGATCAACATCATGAACACATTTATCGATATTAGCCAAACCTAATTCTTTTGCCTGTACGAGTTCCTCAATGATTTCTGGTGGAATCGCTTTCTGGGAGGCCCAACAGGCAAACATAATGCCTGTATTTGTGAAATCTTTCCACAATTGACCTAAATCAAAATACAATGATCTTTTCTTATTATAAAAAAGAGCTTTATCACCAATAAGTATTTGCGCATCAGCCATATCTCGATTGTCATGGTGAAAAAACTCAAGATCATACAAACTGACATCATAATATTTTTTGAGCAAAACCTTTGCTAAAAAAACGGAAGATTGTGATTCTTGATCGAGGTAAATTGATTCTATCTGGCTTAAATCAGAGATATAGGGACGTACAAAAAAACCAACACTTTTCACAGTGCCATCACAACCAATAATGCCCGCATCTGGGTGCATGAGTAGATTATGTTTTAGAATACTAAATGTTGGCAATAAGGCTAAATCAACAGCACCTGACAGAACTGCTTGGGTTAATTGCGCAGGGGGTAATTTGATAAACTTACGTTTTAGATATTTAGTTAAGGGTAAACTGTTCATGTAAGGTACTGTGCCAATAATCATAGTTGCTCCTTCATCACGTCGTAGTCCCGAGTACGTCGAGGGACGAAGACGGATTTTATTAGATATTACTTTCTTTTTTGCATACGTTTGCGAGTCTTTTTGTCAACAATGGGAATAAATTCTTCATGTGTTGTTATTTTGCAGGATCCATAGACCTTTCTGCTTTTATCTTTTACAATCTTCTCAACAACACCACGATCAAATAACACAAACACATCACCCACCTGACATGTTTTCATCCAGATATAACTATGTTGTGATGGCCAGTTTGTAACAGGATCAATGATTTCTTCATCTGTTACTTTTTTATCCTGTTGCTGTGTTGTATAGAGCCAAACTTGTTCATAATCATTGTAAACAGGATGATGTTCCGTATTATAATAGGGGTCACCTTTTGCTAATTTAACCATCCAAGCATTATAACCTGTCTTGATTTTACCTTGCTGGATATCAATTTGTTGTTTCTTAGTGAGGCTATTGAACATTTCCTTATCTTCACTGCTCATGTATTGAAGACGAGGATTGTTATACGTTTCTGTCTTTTTAGCAAAACCAAGATTTGGTACGATAATACATAAAATGAGAGTAATAGTTATTATTTTATAATTTAGCATAATTAATACACCTTATGCCTTGCGCCTTAAGCCCAAAGCCATCTTTTATTCTCCCACAGATTCTAACAAGACTTCAGCGACATCTCGAGAATTCATGTTTTCTGTTTCTGTTTCGCCAATAGCATCTGTGAGCATAACTTTACAGAAAGGGCAGGCTGTAGCCACGCACGTCGCATGAGTCTTTTTTGCATCATCAAGTCTCATTTGATTAACACGTTTGCCAATATTTTCTTCCATCCACATACGACCGCCACCAGCACCACAGCAACGTCCCTGATCACGTGAGTTAGGCATTTCCTCCACACGAACACCTGGGATGGCTTGTAATAGCTCTCTCGGAGCATCATACACATCATTATAGCGCCCTAGATAACAGGAATCATGAAATGTGGCCACCATATCAACGTCTTTAGTGGGGTTAAGTTTTCCTTCTTTTACCAGTTGGTTAAGGAGTTCAACATGTGTGAGGACTTCATAATTACCATCAAATTGTGGGTATTCATTTTTAATGGTATTGTAACAGTGGGGGCACGTTGTAATGATCTTTTTCACATTATATTTATTAAATGTAGCGACATTTTCTTGCATCATGGTTTGGGCAAGATATTCATTACCCATACGACGTGCTGAATCACCATTACATTTTTCTTCAATTCCCAATATACCAAAAGAGACACCCGCTTTTTTAAGCAGTTTAGCAAAAGCTTGTGATACTTTTTTGTTTTGCTCATCAAAAGAACCAGCACAACCAACAAAATAGAGATACTCAACAGCAGGATTATCTGCCATTACAGGAATATCAAGACCTTCTGCCCATTTTGCTCGATCATTAAAACTTATTCCCCAAGGATTTGAATTGCGTTCCATGTTTTGAAAAACAGGTTGTACCTCAGCAGGAAATGTTCCTTGCATGAGAACAAGATTACGACGCATATCTATAATTTCTTGTACGTATTCAATAAATACAGGACAAGCTTCTTCACAGGCGCGGCATGTTGTACAGGACCAGAGCAGGTCGTGTGAAATAGTGTCACCCACAAGAGGTTTCTCATCAGGAATGAGTTTGAGATCATCTACAGAACCATCATATTTGCCACATTTCTTTGCAATGAGCTTATCAGATTTTTCATAGAGATAATTACGCAAACTGATCGTGAGTTCTTTAGGGCTTAATGGCTTTTCACTATTATGAGCAGGACATTGATCAGAGCAACGACCACATTCTGTACACGAATACCAGTCTAGGTAATTTTTCCACGTAAATTGTTCGATGCGATCATTACCAAAGGTCACAGCACTTTCATCGGTGAGATCAATTGATTTTAACTGACCATGAGGTTTTGTGTTATGTAAGAAAACATTAGGTATCGATGTGAGTACATGAAAATGTTTACCATAAGGTAAGTAGTTCAGAAAACCCAGGATTGAAATAATATGAACAAAATAGGCCGTGCCTTCAATGCCTTTAAGGGCTGCAGGTGAATATCCCTTAAAAAAACCACCAATGATAGGGCCAATAAAAGCACCCGCTTCAATATGTTTTCCCATAGCATGACGCGCGCCTTCAAAAAACATGTCGCTCACACAAAGAATAATAATCCAACACAATATGACAACACCTTCATAGGAAAAAGTTAGACGTGCAGGCCTGATCACCAGGCGTCTGTAAGCACCATAAAGACAAGCAAGGGGAACAAGAATTAAAAACAGATTGAGTGTGATATTGTAGATAAGACCAAGGTAGCTAACAAGAAAAGGGAGAATAAAACCATCTTGGTAACCCATAATAAAATGAGTCATTGTTCTCAAAGCAATGACACAGAACCCCCAGAAAATAAAGGCATGCATGAGTCCTGATTTTGTATCCCTAAATAAAAGTCTTTTTTGACCAAAGGCATATTGAAGCATGGTCAAGAAACGACCAGCAATATTATTCAAACGGCATTCCTTGCCCTGAGCCACAAGAAGGAGTGTGATGCGCCTATAGGCTGAATAACTAAAAGCAAGCATGCCTAAGATAATGAGTAAGGTAACGGTAATGGGATACATTCTTTCTCTCCTTATTATTTAAAAATATCAGAGCACACCTTAACAAAATGAAATGATTTCAATCAATTAAAAAATTAATCTCTTGTTATCATTTTGGTTAATTGACTTTTTGACTCAAGAGCATTTTATACAGCGCGTGCTTAAAGAATTATACCTAAAAAATATGGCCGTTATTGATGAGGAACGTTTGGAATTCAAACAAGGATTTCAAGTACTCACAGGTGAAACAGGTGCTGGCAAATCAATTCTTGTTGATGCCATGGGACTAGTTCTGGGTGGGCGTGCAAAAGTTCAAATCATTAGAGATGGCACGCAAACAGCTATTATAGAAGCTGTTTTTGATCTATCTGATGCCCCTCATATTGTGAGCATTCTCAAAGAAGCTAGTTTTGAAAACACTGATGATCCCCAAGAGCTTATAATAAAAAGACATATTGCCCTCAATGGCAAACACAAAGTGTTCGTTAATCATCAAAGTGCTACATTAAATTTCTTACAACAACTGACAAGACAGCTCATCGATTTTACGGGCCAGCTTGAACAAACAAAACTACTGGACACCAACAATGATATTCACATTCTTGATGCTTTTTTAGATACCCCTGAGGTGAAAAATAATTATCAAGAGCTATTTGAAAAAACAAAGACACTTCATCACAAAATAAAAGATCTCAAAAGCCAGGCACAAAATAAAGCGCAACGCCTTGACTGGCTTCAATTCCAGCACAAAGAATTTGATTCACTGAAAATTACAACAAGTCAGGATGAGGAAGACATTCGCCAACAACGACGTGTGATTAAGAATGCTGATACCATTAAATCCTTTGTCAATAATTTTGAAAAGCATTTAGGAGATCACACACTCAATCAGATCAAAAATATCCAAGAGAGCATTGAAGCCAAAGCAGTACTCAAAGAGATCTATGGTTCTTTTAGTGAACGGATCAATGACATATTTATTCAAATAGAAGATCTTACATTTGATATGACTAAAGCTGTAAAATACGATCGTAGTTTTATGGAAGCTGATCTTAATGCTATCGAAGAAAAACTATTTTGCCTGGAAACACTAAAAAGAAAGTATGGCCCCAACATAGAAGATGTTGTTGGGCAAAAGCAAAATATTGAAGAAGAAATAGCCGCTATTGAATCTTGTGATGATAACTTAGATAAATGGCAAGAGCAGCTAAAAACGCATTTACAAGAATTAAGTCTTTTAGCTCAAAAAGTAACTGATCAAAGAAACTTGGCAAAAGACAAATTGGAAAAGGCCATTAAAAAAGAACTCCAGTTTTTAAATATGCCACAAGTTGTCTTTAAAGTAAAAATCGATACCAATAACCACAATAATCTCTTTGATAGTTTTCTTGCTTCTGGTTGTGATCGCATAACCTTTTTGCTCACAACGAATCCAGGCCTGTCACTGAGACCCTTGGCACAAATAGCCTCAGGCGGTGAAACATCACGTATTTTTCTCGCACTCAAAAATGTCATGGCTAAGTCGGGTAGGGCACAAACATTTATTTTTGATGAAATTGATACAGGCATAAGCGGTGCTGCCGGTGCTCTTGTGGGTCAAAAACTGAAAAGTTTGGCCACACAATATCAGGTATTTTGTGTCACCCATAATGCCCAAATAGCCTCACTGGCTGATGACCATTATCTTGTACAGAAAAAAGCCTCAAAAAACAGTACAATCACGCGTGTTAACAAACTGACTGAGGATAAGCGTGTACAAGAAGTTGCCAGACTCATGGGCGGTGTTACGGTTACAGAAAAAAACTTGGCCTTTGCCAAAGAAATGTTGCAAGTTAAGGAATAAATTTACTATTAAGAACAAAATTTAACAATGACTGGATCCCTGTCAACCTAGGGATAACATCATTTTGGAGGAATATATGAAAATATTAGTTGCCGATAAAATGGCCAAAACATCTTTAGAAGCCCTAGAAAACTTAGGTGCTCAAATAACTTTTAACCCCGATCTGGGTGCTGATGATCTCCCTAGTGCGATTGGTGATCATGAAATACTGATTGTTCGCTCCACAAAGGTACAGGCACCAACCCTTGATGAGGCTACAAATTTAAAAGTCATCATACGAGCCGGTGCGGGCACAAATACTATTGATGTTGATAAGGCTGCTAGCAAAAATATCTATGTTTGTAATTGTCCGGGCACAAACTCAGACGCTGTTGCCGAACTAGCCATAGGACATCTTATTGCCGCTGATCGCCGCATTGTTTTTGCCAACACTGATATGCGTGACAGCAAATGGCGTAAAAAAGAATACCAAAATTCACGTGGCTTAAAGGGCCGTACATTAGGTATTATCGGCGTTGGTGCTATTGGTAAATCTGTCATCAAACGTGCCAAAGGTTTAGAAATGAATGTCATCGCGTGGTCTCGCAGCCTGACTCCTGAAAAAGCAAAAGAACTTGGTGTTGTTTTTTGCCAAACACCTTACGAAGTAGCCAGCCAAGCTGATGCTATCTCTTTGCATGTTGCTGTCAAACCAGAAACCAAGCATATGGTTAACGAAGAGTTCTTAGGCAAAATGAAAGATGGTGCCATTTTAGTAAATTGCGCTCGTGGCGAAGTTATCGATACGGTAGCTCTTAAAGCAGCGATCAATTCTAAAGGCCTTCGTGTAGGACTCGATGTCTTTGAAAATGAGCCCACAGGTGGTGAAGATGTCTTCAATGACACAGAACTAGCAAATATGGCTGTGTGCACACCACATATCGGTGCGTCAACAGATCAAGCCGCTGATGCCGTAGGCACTGAAGTTATTCGTATCGTAGCCACTTTTAAAGAAACAGGGAAACCTGTGAATTCGGTTAATATCTAGTTAATTGAAAAAAAAAATTACATAATTGTAAATTTTAAAACATTATCAATATGAAATAATTAAAGCGCGTTTTATCATTCTGATGACAACGCGCTTTTTTTATTAAACACATATTATCTTATTTAT
>JAHJDR010000209.1 GCA_018812345.1 bacterium
CAAGTTTTCTTTTTTTTATTTTTGCGTTCTTTGACAAACACAGCCAGTATAAAAAGATGCTTTATTTCCTCTTCGGTTTGAGTCTTATTTTTTATATTTTAGATATTTTTGGATTTGTTTCGCTAGGAGTATCTTCCAAGTTTTTTGGTAGATTCTATACTGATGGAGGCCCATTATTCACTTTGTTTATTATTGAATATTTTCTTGTCGCCACTTATGCCCATATTTTTGGTTTTTTGAACTATAAAACCTTAAAGAATGAAGAAAAACAACGCTTGCGATTAGTTTTCTTTGGATCTATAACTGGTTTTTTAGGTGGGGGGACAACGGTTTTCCCAGTATATAATTTGGGGATTTACCCGTTTGGCCTTCCCTTGGTTGTTTTGTATACTGTTTTGGTTTCTTACACCATTACTAAACATGAGCTAATGGATATCCAAGTGGTTATAAAAAGGAAGTTAGCTTATGTTATTGTTGGCACTTTACTCATTATATCCTACCTGCTCCTCAACTTTTCTCCAATTCCAGCAACAATGATGTTAAATGCTAGTATTGCTTTGGCTATCTTCTGGGCCTTTGCAGCACATAGGCTGCGGGCTTTTATCCAAACTCCGCTTGAAGAAAAGTGGATTACCGAGTGGTATGACACGGAAAAACTGATTAGTAGCGTTACCGAGAAACTGATCCCTGTTTACAAAAGGAAAGATGTTTTTATAACAATAGCACAAGAGCTTAAGAACCGGATAAAGATCGAGAAAATTGAGATAGAGCTTAATCTTGAGGTAAAAGATAAAATAAAGAGCTTTATAGTTGCCAAGGATAAAAAAGGGGTGATACTTCCCCTGTCATCTTCAAAAGGATTTGAGGGACAGCTAATCTTGGGGACTAAAATCTCAGAACAAACCTATAATCAAAAGGATTTGGTTTTGTTTAAAACGCTAATGAATCAGGCTTACCTAGTCCTTGATCGTATCCGGCCTTATGAAGAAGTAAAAACCGAGTTCTCTGCTGCTCAACAAAAGCTAATTGAGATTGCTGCTAGTGTGACTCATGAGATCCGCAATCCGTTAACGGTCATCAGGGCTAAAACAGATAGTTTGTCTGAAAAAGCAAGCCGTCAGACAATTATTGAATATAAGACAAGAGTTTTGGAGTACTGTGATCGGATAAACACGATTATTAGCAGTGTTTTAAGTTTAACCAAAGGCGAGAAAAAAGCTGTGGTTAAGGTAGCAGTAGATCTTAATCAGGTTATTGACTCAGCGCTTGAAGGGAGAGGTCTTGAGAATATCCAGCTAGAGAAAGAGCTAGGCAATTTACCAAATATAATTGGTGGTCCAGAAGAGCTGCGGCAGGTTTTTGTTAATTTGATTGATAATGCTATTCAGGCTATGGCAGGTCAAGGTAAATTAAAGATAAAAACCTACCAAAGTGAGGCTAATCTTGTGGCTGAGATTATAGATTCAGGTCCAGGGATTACCAAGAACGACCAAACCAAGATCTTTGATAAGTTTTATACAACAAAGAAAGAAGGGACAGGCGTTGGTCTGGCAATGGTATCGAGCATTGTAAAGAGATATAATGGAGAGATCAAGGTGGAGAGTGAAATAGGCAAAGGGACGACTTTCGCCCTGAGGTTTCCAAATAAGGACAATAAGTTGTATGAAAAACATTAGTGTTTCACAGAAAGATGAGGATATATCAGCATGCAAGGATATATTGCTACACAATGAATTTGTTGCTGAAACAGAAAAGATAAAAAAATATTTAGTCAAGCTGACTGGCCAGCTTGACTTTTTTGATAAGAGCCATTCTCTTGTTGGAGATCGTATAAGGCATATAAATAGCATAAAGGGATCTGTTTTTGAATCTCTCAACAAGCATTTCATTGCTGTCTGGGAAGTTGCCAAAGACTTCTCAAAAATAGAATATGCTGCGCACCAAACTTACTACAAAAACGAACTCTTAATTTTACTTGCCACCCCACCTCTCAATAAAAGGATTTATGAAAAACCATTAGGTTATGCTGGTGACTATGTAATGATGAACTATTATTACAATGATAAATATGAGGGAAACTCAAGTTATGAAATGTTATTACATAGGTATACTTTAGAACTTCCTATTGCGCGAGCTCACATTAATAGGAAAGCTTACTTTAAACAGAGGTTGAAGGAAACAATCCAGCAAAAACCAGCTCTGGCTCGGATAACTAGTTTTGGGTGTGGGCCAGCACAAGAAATCATAGAATTTTTGCAAGAAAATAGAACGTTAAACAATGTTCTGTTTAATTGTGTGGATATTGAACCATCAGCCCTGCAACATATAAAAGAAAAATTAAAAAACATTTCTGTTTCTGAAAGCTGTCGAGTGGTTTTTCACAACTTAAACATACTAAGCATTGTGAGAAGATCAGGCGTTGATGAAAACTTGAAAGATCAGGATTTTATATATGCAGCTGGATTGTTCGATTACTTGGAAGATAAAATTGCAAGAGCTGTGTTAAAAGGGATGTACTCGTTGCTTTCAAATTCAGGAACATTAATAATTGTTAATGTCCACAAAAAACACAACTCAAGAGCTTACATGGAACTGTTAGGAGAATGGTATTTAAACTTAAGAAATGATAAGGATTTATTGTTACTTACAAGCAATCTTAAGGATACAAGTGAAATACGCATAGAAGCGGATACCGAAACAAGTAAAAATCTTTATCTAGTAGTGAAAAAACAAGAATGATCCTCCCTGCCATTGACACTGTCCTTTTTCTTGCCTTTGTTCTCTACCTGTTCCTTAGTTTTTTCTTGATAGTAAAGGCAGCTGCTAGGCCAGCCAATTTGCTTCTCGCTTCAATTTCAGCAACGAGTGCTTTTTGGACTCTTGGTATTGGCTTGTTCAGAACTGTTCCAGCAGATTTGAATCTTTTATTTTTCTTGAATA
>JAHJDR010000210.1 GCA_018812345.1 bacterium
CCATGTTTGGGTCTGGGAGATAATGTAAACAAATCAGGATGCGCCTGTGCCAAACCTGTTTCCAAAGCCGTGTATAATACGGCAGCATTTTTTCTATAAATTGCGCTTTGAATGGCTGAAGCAGGCATCAGACCAACCATATCATCAGCATTCCACAACTGCCCATTAAATCCTGCCAGATTTCGTGAGCTGTGTATAAGCGTACCAGCAGCAACAGCAGCCGCTATTTCACCATGTAGCATTCTTTGCTTACCGCTCGCATCTTTTTGATCCCATTCCATAGGAAGGTGAAGCCATCCCACACGATTATCGGGAAAACTAATTTTAGATGCTGAAAAAGCATGTGCCACAATTCCCGCAGGATCATTAGCTGCCATGGGCAAGGGGTACTCTTCTCCCTCTGCACCCAAGCGAATGAAATAATAGGGTGAGTCTTCAAAAATATAAGCAATGTTTCCTGTTTGCTCAGCATGCATGAGAACAGCTTGATAAAGAGCGTCACGACGCGCTTGACTCATAGTTATTCCCGAAGGATTACCACCATCAGGAACAAGATAAACAAATCCTAATTGTAAGCCATCTTGTTCTGCCTTCAACAATCCCTGGATTAAGGCCTCAGGGCTCATGCCATCAGCATCCATAGGAAGACTAACAATTTTAATGTTTTGAAACCATTCTGCTGCAGATAATAAACCGGTGTAGGCTTGTTGTTCTACAAAAACAGCAACATCATTCCCTAAACTATTATAGAACATGAGTGTCGCCATAATTGCTTGCGTATTACCTAAAGTAGGAACAAGTCTTTCAACATTAATAGGAATTTGTGTATCACGCGAATAAGGAGCTGCAAAATCTTTACGAACACCCGTATGTGAAATCGTGTCCGTATAATTAGCTAACGCTTTTTGAACAGCTGCTATAGAACGACAACCAGGGATAAATTCATGATCGGCTAAGCGAGACAAATATGCCCTCGCCTTGGCATCATAGCCTTCCACGTCACAGGCAGCAGGATTTGGCAGTCCGCCCCCAAAACTAATATCATTATGTCCGGCTTCTTTTCGTTGTCTGGCAAGATTTGCCAAAACTCTTGTCACAGCAAGTGGTGCTGGTTGATAGCCCATAGGCACTGGAAATCGCATCATACCTGTTGTCATCGTCATAATTTTACCCTCTTTCTCTTTTCATTTTTAAATAAACGACACCCTAGCACAGCTTTACTCGATATTAAAAAATTAAATCAAGAGGTTAACGTATTTCCGGCTCTATTTTTTACAGCTGATTAACTTGTTGATTTTTATTATTTATTAACTAGAAGCAACTTTTTGTTACCATTGCCGATAATAGGTTTGTTAGATCACCTATATGCTTGGGAAAGGCTAATGAAAATTCCTCTTTGTGGTTTCAATTTAACAGGAAGTTTTCCTTTTGTTCAAAAGCCAACTAGCTCGCTAGAGCTCTTACATACTGAGGCTCCAAGAACCTGGCTGCAAGCCATGAACAACCCCACTGCCTTCAAAAGGCTAAAACATTTTATCAACCCTCTTGTTTTAGCAAGTCAAAACAAGGGCACTAAATCTTCAGGTTTACTTTATTCTGGAACAAGTCTCAAAGCATTGGAAAGAATAATAAGAAATTCAGGTGGTACATTAGATCCCAAAAAAACTTTTTTTGCCTCTGATGCCGGTTTTCCATTTAGTTATGCAAGAGCTGCGGCTCGTCGTGATTCATCTCCTGGAATTATTCTAGAATTCTCTGCAGACGTGTTAGCGGGAAAAATCAAACTAGGACACATGCAACCCATAGTAAACGATGAACGAGGGGGTCGGCCTATACAACTTGCCACATTTTATCAGGCCACAGCACCCATCCATCTTAATGAATTAGATGCGGCTGTAAAAGAACTCATTTTGGGATGGCTCTCACAACAGGCCCCTTTACGACCTGGTTACACACTCTTTTGGAATGAACAATTAAATATATTTGAACAAGCTCTCTATCCTTCAGCAGCTTTCGCCTATCAAACAGCAGCCATCAGCAAATAAACTCGCCTTCTCCATTAAGGATTAATACCTTTTGAATTTTTGATCTATTTCCAACGCCCAGGCTTCAAGGCCACCAGCAATATTAACAAGCTTTGTATAACCTCGCTCTTTGAGAAAAAGACAGGCACGTGCAGAACGCCCGCCCACATGACATAATAAGTACACAGTGTCTTCTTTGCTAATCTCTTTTAAAGCACGATCTTCAAATACAGAAATGGGAATATTTGTAGTCCCATCAATATGACAATACCCAAACTCATCCACCTCCCGACAATCGATAATAGTGAGCTTTTCGATACCATTGCTATCTATGATTTCTTTGAGTTCGATTACTGAAATGTTTTTTGTCATTTTAATGCATGAATACATAAATACATGAATGACAAATGATAAACGCATTTTTTAGTTTATGTATTTATGTATTTTTCAATTTTCAATGCGCGTCAGCGCTACCGCTCCTGCATCCCAACATTCGTAATCACAATTTGAGGACTACGCATAAATTCATCTACTCTTTTGACAACTTTTCGTTCAACAACTTTAGATGATTTTAGTTGTCCAGAAATACTTTTCACAATTGTCGAAACAGAAACTTCTACTTTAGGCCCTTTTTCATAAACATCACACACGACTTGATAATAAGAACCTGCAGAACCACCGTAATCTGCTCGTTTAAACATTTCGAGATAATGAGAATCGCTAGTTGTTGCCACCCATCCTGTTGTCAGACGATTTCGTGATTCATCAGTTCTGAGAACGCGATACCCCAAACTCTCAAGAGCTTTTTCAGCCTGCGTCATGGCAATCGATACATTGGAAGAATAAGACTGTGTTAAAGGTTTCGTTTGATTTTTAGCACCATAGGCAATGACTTTTGTACAACTTACATGTCCTAATAAAATGCTAATCAGCATAACAATAATTAAATATCTCATAACCTTCATACGGTACATCTCCTATCAAGGTTGCTTAGTTTTTTCTTTGGCGCGCTTTGCCAAAAATATCCAAAGAAAAACGGCAATGATAATGGTCACAATAGAAATAAACTGTCCATTAGAAAGGTACGGCTCTATTACAAACCCACGCACAAGATCACCTCGCCATAGTTCTATGAGAGAACGTAAAATCGAATATAAAATAAGATATGTTAAGAACACAGAACCATCAAAGGGTTTGCGTCTGCGCATAAAAACCAGAATAGCAAAAATTAACATTTCTGCGGCAAACTCTGTTAATTGTGTTGGATACAAGGGAATGCCTGCTGGTGCAATACCATCAATAATTTTTGGAAATGTAACAGCTAAAGGGAAATCAATCGGACATTGTTTGCCAAAACAACAACCCGCAAAAAAACACCCCAACCGCCCTAAACCATGCCCAATAGAAAGAGCTGGCGCAAAACAATCTGCAATCTTAAAAAAAGGCATGTGAAATTTTCTAAACAACCAAACCGCTACAATCACAGCTCCAATCACACCACCTTGAAAAACTAATCCCCCTTCCCACACACGAAAAATCATAAGAGGATCATCCCAATAGTTGGGAACAGAATGAATCACATAAAGAATACGCGAACCCACAAGACCTGAAATCATCATGTAGAAAACAAGATCAAGCATGCGATTCTCATTTAAACCTTCACGCCGGGCTTCACGCCGAGCCCACCAAATGGCAAATAAAAAAGCAAAAGCAATCATGAGCCCATAAATGTGAATGCCGCGACCACCAATAAGAGGAATCATTTCAGGAAATGTAAAAAGTTTTGGATGCATGTTAAAATGGGTCGATGGGTCGAAGGATCGATGGACCGATGTAAATTTCGGTCCACAGGTCCATAGGTCCACAGGTCCAATAATAGTAATAATAAATGATATTAGATTGTTAGTGTAAAATGAAATTTAGATCAAAGACTTTTCCGTCGACCCCAAGATTCGTAATCCGTTGTCCGTAGCCCGTTATCCGTAAGACCCATCGGTTCCTTAGGTCCTTAGGTCCATCGGCCCAAAAGCCCCCCATCGACCCCTAGAACCATCGATCCTTCGAACCCCTCCGATAACTTAATCTTCATAGTCAGGAGCAAATGAGGCCGATACCGTACAACTACCAGATAAACCATTATCAAGTCGTGTACCATCAAGTTCAATAACAGCCATAAAATCATAGGCTAAAAATGAAGCGCTCACACCACCATGAATCAATGTGTACATGTAATTATTTTCATCTATGTAATTACCTGTAAATATTTCAAAAGAACCATCAGTATCTATGATGCCCGCATAATCAAGACCATTAATATTTGTATCATCCCACGTCATATCACCATCCGTGTGTGAGATAATAACCGTCATAGTGTCTACTTCACCCTTGCTAAGTACAAGGGCTAAAAGCTCTTCCGTACAACCTTCTGAATACGCAAAATCATTAGAAACAGCTTCATAAGTTCCTGAGTAATCAGAACCCGTAGCATCACCAACACTTGTTTGTTTTTCATCAAACATTAAGGCAACATCTCCAGGAGCGGGATCACTGATAGAAAAGTCAGCAACAGATAGTGTGGCATAACTGTCTTCTTCTTCAGAAACAATGCCCTCATAAAGATTTGAGGTTCCCGTATTTGTATGAATCACAAAACCTAACACTGTGTCATGATACAAAGGTTGTACAATGAACATGACCAAGCCAGCAGCAGCATGATATAAAGAACTTGGATTTAAATCACTGTATAAAAGACTACCATTTATATAAACATCAGCTGTAGCCCCACTCAAGTCTTCTGTTGAAGTCCCAAAAACACCTAAAGGTATTTCAATGGCACTCGCCTGATTATTAATTTGTCCCAAGGTAATGCTGTAAACGGACGCATCAAAATCTCCAGAAGGTGTCTCACCAGAGACATCTTTAATGGTGGCATTATTATCGCAGGCCACAAAACTGAGCATAAGGGCTAGTATAAAAATGATGATTTTCATTAAGTATTTCATGCTCACGTTATCGACAATTTTCAAAATAAGTTGCTTAGAAAAAACACAGGAATTATTTTATACGATTTAGACTGCTAGTCTGTTGATTTTATTTGGTTTTTTAAACTGCAATCTGTGGATAACTACTTATCCACATACTCATTATAGCTCTCAAACTCACACCATTTGTTTAGGTTTATCAGCAGCAGCCTGGCCCTTTCGAGAGGATTGAAAAATGCGATACCCTAAATCAGAACGAATAAAGGCATAAAGGCATAGCAGTATGGCTAACAGAGCGAGCATGGCCAATACATCATTATACTCCATAAGATAATATATTTGTCCACTGCCCACTTTTACCATTTCCGTTGGTGAAATGGGTAAGCCATATTTCTCGGCAAGATTATTAACTTTAATCAAGTGAAGGACAGGTAGCCCTTTTCTACTAAAACGCGTCATAATGGAATCAATCTGAGAACCACCAAAAGGAAGTGTTTTATTCAGACCCGCTTTATAAAGCGTTTTTCCGGCATAACGCCCGACAGAAACCGTTCCACCACCAACATTAATATAGGCTTTAATTTTATGTGTTCCAGCACCTTGCTGATAAACACTCATGCGTTCATCAACATTCAGGGTAAAATCTTTGACATTAATAAAATAGAGCTCTTTATTTTCTATGAGTTTTTTTAAAATTTCTTTACCTTTTTTGGACATTCCCAAACCACGATCCTCTATACCCCCAATAGAAGCCGCTATTGATTGAAAATTAAATATTCCTTTATCAACTAATAACTTCTCCATATCCAGCCACGAAAAATTTACATTATTGGCTCCCCATTGTGAGGCACTCGCGCTAGAAATAATGATCGGTTTGATATCTAAAGTTTTTAAGGCAGCATAAACAGCAATATTAAGAGCGGGGAAAGATCCTGAAACACCTACCGCAACATGGTCATCTTTATTGAGTTGTGCCTTTTTTAACATATTCACAATAATAGCCGCAAAATTAGGATTGATTGTTGTCTGTTTAGAATCAAGATGGCCTGTATTGCTCGTAATGGGAGTCATGAGTTTTCCAATCAATGCTGATTGCGTGGGGTCAAACTCAGGATCAATTTGAATGCCTTTTTTCTTGGCAGCAAACTTAACAACACTAAAGGCTTTTTGAGTGAGTGTGGCTGCGGCAATCGCTTCTTCATAATAAGGCTGTTCTACCTTTGTTTTCATTCGCTCTACTAATATCAGACAGGAGAGAGAAAAAAATGCTATAAGTATCAGCACGCCTTGAGATATTTTACTGGGTCGCCAATAAACTTTTTTCATACAATAATATCCTCACCAATTGTTATAATTAAAACTAACCGGATGATAACAGCAACAATAAGCAGTGTTGCTATTGTTTCAATAAGACCTTGTCTATCCATCCAAATAGCCAATAGTCCAGGAATAATATAACCAACAACCTGAAATTCCTGTCCAAAGAAAATAGAGGTGTCTGGAAACACAAACCGTATCAGTATGCCCACTAAATAACCAATAAGAATGGTCAACGCTGTACGCCGTCTGCCATAGAGAAGTAAAAAAGGTGAAAAAAGTTTTACAAGACCATAGGCAACGAGAGCGGCCACAATGGTCATGGCAACATCCAATGGATGGGACAAATAAAGAGCCATGTACCCGGGCACAACCATACCACCAGCAGCAATCCCAAACAATTCAGCAAACAACAAACCAATAGCAAGACCTATACCAATAGAAAGAGTTAATATCTCTGTCATGCCTCCTCCTTAAGTAACGCACGATTTTTAAAAAATTGAACAAGTTCTAGTCCTTGACCGCCAATATTCCCCATACCAACGATAAGCGCAGAAGGGCCAGATAGCTCAACAATAGATTCAAATATTTCTTCTACAGAAAGATTATCGGCAAAATAAATATCATGATAATTAAAACCTGCTTTTGTCAGCGTTTTAGAAAATAAATATGTGCCTGTACCCATAATAACAATGTGATCTGCGGGCGCCCATTGTTTAAAGGCTTGAGCCAATTGCATTGAACGTTCGGGCCTGTCTACACGACAATTAAATAATGCAATTCTTTTTGTTGCTTCAGGATGACGTTCTATGGATATATCCCAAACACGTTGTGTGGACTCTGGATCATTTGCGGCA
>JAHJDR010000211.1 GCA_018812345.1 bacterium
ACACATATTATCTTATTTATTATATAGTTAACACATATTTCTTAAAGAAGGATCATTGGCACTGAATTTGCAAATACAGAACTATATTCTGTCTTATCACGTTGGAGGATATAGTATGCTAATTCAAATTATTTTACCTATTTTAATCTTTATGATGGCCTTTTTAGCCTTTTCAAATATCATCAGCCAAGAAATGAAACCTGCCTTTTCAAGGACAAAAAAACATAGAAACACAGATAATTCACTGTAATAATTGATTTTATTGATGTTTTTTCAACTGTTTTTGTCAGAAATTTCATAAAAATAACCAGAAACTTTCAAGATATTAAGACGATACTATGTGTGACAAGGGGAAAAGTCATTCGTCGAGCACAATATTTATAAAAAATAGTATTGCTTTTTTATAGGCAATATCCTTAGTCTTGAATTAACGAATATGTTTGTAACAGCTCCTAACATAGGCCTGCTCCCAAACATGGGAATGAGTAACTTCCTTTTACAAGGAGCGTGTCATTCTGCGTTAGCATTTCCAGTAAATACTTGGGCTTCACAGACATTCCTTGGTTTAAACACGGGATCAACATTTCAGCTCAATCCGCAAACAGGTGTTATAGATAGACCAGCGACAAGACGTTTTGGAACACCTGTCGCTAACCATTTTGCAAATTTAACACCTAGACAAAGAATTCTTATACCTGCTGCGAAAACACTTCCTGAAGCAGCTCTTACAGATTCCATGGCACGACTGGCTCCTGTTGTTCAAAGAGCTATATCGATTCAACCAAATTACGCACCACCACTATTTGCAGACAATACAATACAAGTAGGACCACGTCTCGCAACGCAGGCCATCATGCCAACACCACGTAAAACAGATGTGGTTGGGGCCCCCATACTTGATGTGCCAACAGTTTCTATTTCTCGTTCATCAATTTTATATCGTAATCTGCATGATATCATGGCTATGGCAGATATGGGTGGTAAAGCTATATCTCTGAGTGAAGCCAAAGCCCGATTGAGTGCTCAAGTAGAGACGCTAGAGGTTAAAGCACAAACTGTAATTTTGGAACCTGTAGAACGTGAAACAAAAGAAACAGCACTAGCACAATTAACAATTATTAACGAACTCGCTGAAAATCCTCAAACAGCCATCCATGCTTTAGAAGTTCTCACAGCACAAGCAGAGGCTAGAGAGAGCAGCATAATTCTTCAACTCAGCCAAGATGCTGATATGACAGCTGCTGTCATTGATCGTATAGAAGCAAAAACAACGGAACTTTATCGAGCCATAGAAAATATACAAAATCTTTTGAATGAAGCAAAACTGTCAACAACGTCTTATGATGCCATAAAACAAGCCTTTAGCACATTAGGTTTGGAGCGAGAATTTACGTCGCAATTTGCAGCTCCCTATGCACAACATGATATCTCTGTTTCTGATCTCCAAAGTTTTATCGTGCAAGAACTCATTAATACTCCTGGGCGTCAAACAGTACTTGATCTCGTTCATGCTGAAATCATGATGGCTCTCATGTATGATCCAGCCGTTGTTGGCAAAGAATTGCCAGGAACAGAACGACAACTTAATGGCCTTGATCAAACAGGATCAATAAAGCGTCTTACCCCAACAGAGCACGAATTTAGCAGCTCTGATGAAAGAGTGACCGCCTCACAAGAATCCGGAAGCGCCTCAACAGGTCAACAGCCTGGTCAATAAGAATTCTTTGTAATGAATTGAATATGAAAGATTACAATCGCCAATAGCTAATTGCATATTGCTTATTGCCAATCATGAAGATTGTCATCCCTGCGAAGGCAGGAATCCAGTCCATAAGTTAATGACAATTGACAATATGCAATAAGCGATTTGCTATTAGGGTATCACCACGATTCATGTAAAAATGTACGCTTAGGAATTTTAGCAATAATAATATGGCGTTGAGTCACAATTCTTTCACTGTTGTCGTTTTAAACCTTTGAAATTATTAGAATCAAAAATCACAAAATATTAAAAAATGTTTTCATCAAAATGGTCCCTTCACTTCTTTATAAGACGACGATTGAGAACATACTCACCATACAATAAGACATTATCCCAGCCAATAGGACTGATATGTTCCACCAAAGATATATCAATACCTTCTTTTTCAGGATCATGCTCATTGATGACACGATTTATTTCTTTGGCCTGCCAATAGATGATGCACGCCATGATCAATGTCAAACAACTGCATGAGTTTTTTTGTTCCTGAAGATCTCTC
Organism: bacterium; assembly: GCA_018812345.1. GTDB lineage: Bacteria > UBA10199 > UBA10199 > UBA10199 > JADGCS01 > JAHJDR01. The sequence continues at coordinate 2,262 of JAHJDR010000211.1, forward strand.
GTGTTAATTCTTCCTCGTTTGCCATAACTCACATCTCTGGCTAAAGCATGTATCTGCTCGCCTTTAAGAAGCCCTCTTCTCGTTCTCTGTCGTAGCAAGGGATCAGACATGTATTTCAGAATATGCTCTGTTTTAAATACACGACCAAGTTCTCGATTTGCGCGATAAAAATGGTTTTTGCCATTGTATGAAACCAATCTCTTAAGTGCTGTAGAAGCTGTTGCATGGCCAGATTCAAGAGATGCATAAAACTGCCCCATGCGATCCCACTGATCTACTATCCAATCTAAATGGATTGTATGATCAGCCCGATTCACCAAAGGGGCCAATGAACCGTAGTCTTTAGTTTTGTCTATGCGGTAGATGTGCTGTTTATGCAGGCCCTTTATTCTAGGCGCAAAGATTCTGCCTAACATGGCAAAAGCCGCAAAGTTGATTTCAGTATAACCGTGTGTATCAGTATAATGCTCTTCAATGGCTAGATCGCTTTCGTTGTAGAGAATGCCATCCAAAATATAAGCGGCATCGCGATCAGTGCATTCGATTGGTGTGCTGTAAAAAGGGGCATAGTTATCAGCAACAAAAGAATAAAACTCTAATGCAAAATCACTAAACCTCGGGCTGTAAGTTCTTTGCAGCACCTTCTTTTTTAAGACAAAACGTTGGCCATCACTGCTTGAAGTTTTTCCTTCTCCCCAATTCTGAGTAACATCGAGATTGCTTATGGCATTGACTATTTCTGCAAGGGCGCTGCGCTGTGATTCTTCTGTGAATTGCCA
>JAHJDR010000212.1 GCA_018812345.1 bacterium
AGCAAACAACACGCTAGACGTCGTTAGACCCTGAGCTTGTCGAAGGGCTAGACAATAGCACGATCGTACGAAAGATCTTTAGGTCTCACGGATAACGGACTACGAGTTAATACGCTTCAAAATGCCAACTCACATCAAAACGATAGCGATTGCGTCCGACAACATCTTTTGCGACAATGAGATAAAAATTATCCAGCACTTGGTATCTGAGTTCAAAAGCTCGTTCAGGGTCATTTATACCAAGATCTGTTGTAAAACTAATATCAAAACGATCAGAAAGCTTCTTGCCCACAGCAAGCCTTTGAACAGTCTCTTGGGGACGATCATGACGCGCAGAAACTTGTACATGGTCAATACCATAAAATTTTTGCAGAGGATCCGCTAAAATCGTAGCCAACTGACTAATAGCCGCTGTACGTGTAAAATTTTGTCGATCACTCTCTGTAAGCTGATCTGGTGTTTGTCCATAAAAGACAAGTGACAATATTTCACGATGATCAAGAGCTGGCGTTGCGTACAAACGCAATCTAAGATTTTCTGCCTTTCCATCCATGTTTGCCGCAATATTATAACCCTGGATTTCTCTACGCGCTGTAAGTGATACCAGTGGGAAAATACCTGATCCTTTTTTAAATTGTGCAAAACCTGTCGCATCATCAAAGGTAATGCCTAAAGCATGAATTTTACCACCTAAGAAATCCATTTGCCCAATAAGATCTGGTTTTTCAAAAGAGCCTTGCATGTCTAAATCAAGATTAAGTTCAAGATCTGCCAGATTATTTTGTATCAGCATATCACCTGTATTGGTTATCTTGACATTGTAACGCGTTGTCAGAGGCAAACCCGCCAAAGTCTCTTTTTCTTCTTCTAATAAGTCTGGGGCAATAGGCTTAATAAAAAAATTGGTGATCACAAAATTACGTGTCCAGGTTCCCTCCACAATGTTCATATTCCCAGACAATGTCATGGGATAAGATCCTTTGAGACGCATATCTAAATCAATCAGTAACGAAAGATCTCCAAAAAGATAAAATGGCACTTCATTACCTTTGATCAATAGATCTGCACCAGTAACTTTTTCATAATCTGTTGTGATATAACCCTTTAACGTCATAGGAGCATCATCATAATCAAACGTAAAATCATCAAAATGTATTTTATTATCATTAAATCGAAGTACGCCCATCATGTTTGATAACTCCGCTTCAACGTTACGAAACTTAACAACATCTTTGTTTAAGGTCACTTTACCAAAAACACTGGGTTTAAATATATTTCCCTTCAACGTCAGATCAACGTCAATGGGTGTTTCTGTTTCAGAAATAAAGGGGTTATAATCAACAATAGGTGTGAAATCGACGCCCCCCTTTATTTTGAGAGCTGAATTACTTTCAAAACCGACCGCGCCATCGAGCACAACACGCCCCTGCCCTAATGTCACATCAAAGCCACGAAACACGAAAGCTTTGTCATGATAGTTAAATCCAGCTTTATTATTTAGCTCAATGTCCCCATCTTGTGAGTGAATGTAGAATTTACTGATCTGACTTTGCATTTTAGACAGAAAAGGATCCTTGGTATGATAAGTTAATTCGGCATCACCTGTTAAGCCAGATTGCTCTGGGGTAACGGGAAGTACTTGTGCAAATATATCTAGATTCAAATCCTGTGGATGAAATTTCATGTGAACAATATCTTCATTTATCTTTTCATAATACCCACTCATTTTGAGACCTGGAATGACAGTTCCGGAAAAGCGATAACCATAATCATCAAAATCAAAAGTAAGACCTGTTGGTGATATTAGCGTTTTTTCAGTATGTGAGAGTTCTACTGTAATAGGTTTTATCAATGCCGTACGTTCATTTATTGTTGCGATAAAGTCAATAAAGCCAACTTTTTCCTCAAAAAATGTGAAATCTTTGGCCAAAAAATGACCTTTAGCGGAAACAATGCCCTTATTACGTGTCAAATTAAATTCACCACCAATCACCCCATCCATACGCTTAGAGTTGAGCAGTTTCTTAATGTTCATATTTTCAAACTTGGATGTGAGGTGCATCACCTGAATCATGGGTTTAAATACATTGTTCACGTCCATGCGCAACATGCTTTGCCCCATATCACTACCAACGCTGTTAATGGTAAAATCGAGTTTTTTATTTTGAATGGTGAGTTTGCCACGCGCCTTTCCAAAATTGAGAAACTGATACATGGCATTATCAGATGTCATATCCACATAAATATTTGGATTATTGAGTTTGCCTGTTACCATCCCTGAAGCTTGAGCTATACAGGGAATTTTAATACTAGAGAAAAAACCCACAACCGTGTGCACATCAATGTTAGAAGCTGTAAAGCTCGTTTGCGTTGTGAGCTTTCTTAAAGATGTGTTTGTCCGCGCCAGTAACTTTCCTTGAGCAACATTTAACTCAATATTATTAGAATGCAGTTCGCCATTTTTTATTTTACCTTTTATAGACCCTGTCACATCACCCGCAATGGGGTTAGCCAGATTTCCTATGAGCCTTGTTTTAAGATCTAGTGATACATCATTTTCCTCTAAAGATTTTACGCGACCCTTCGCTTTGAGATCTATTGTAAATTTTTCAAAGGCCTGTCTAAACTTGGATTGACCTAAAGGAAGTTTTGAGAGGGGGATGGGATCAGCTGTATTGATGGCCACATCAAAATCATTGTTTTGTAATTGCCAACGCCCCTTACCCTCCAAGGCTGCATTATGAATATTAATACGAAACCTGTTGAGCATCACAACTTGTTTGCTTTTATGAAAATCAATGAAGGCATCTTTAACACTTAAATAAGTGTGGTCATCGGGAATTTTATCAGGATAGTATTGTTTTAAAAGAGGCTCTAAATCATCATCCCATGCTTTATCTGTGAGCCATGGCTTAGGCGTGCGGTAAAAAGCCAACAACGTGTCTTCAATTTCAAGCCGTGCAGAGAGTTTTGTCTGATCAAAAATAAAGGGTTTAGAAAAATCAAAAAGAAAAAAACCATCAAAGTTCATTCGACGAAAAAAGATATGATGTTTGCCACGATATTCCAGCGTATCAATTTCCATGCGTAAAGGACTTGTGTGCACGGCAGAACCAAACTTGGACGTGAGTTTGAGGTTATCAAATTTGAGAATTGTCTCTTTGGGTTGTTTCCAATTAAATTTCTTTATTTGGGCTTTGCTTAAATAAATGTGTTTTAAATAGGTTGGAACGTTTTTAAGATTCGCCTGTTTCTTTTTCGCCACGATCATTTCAGAGGTATCAAGATAAAACTCGCTTGCTATAATCTCTGTCAATTTGAGACGACCAATCCATAAATAATAGGGATTATATTTCAGTGTAAACTCTTTCAACGAGGTTTTGACTTTGTTTTTTTCTGAGTGAACAAAGAGATCAGCACCCGTAATACGACCAGTGAAAAGGTTAAAATGAACATCGGAGAATTCAAGCTTGGTCCCGGTTTTTTGATAGATATAATCAGCGGCCTTGAGCTGATAAGCTCGATCATTAAGCGCCCAATTAATCCCTGCTGTTACAGCATAGCCAATAATAATAAGCAAAATAATCCAGAAAGTTCTAAAGTGATAGAAACGTTTATGCTTTTTTTTCAACGGCTTAGTCTTATCTTGCTCAGGTGTTGTTTGGGGCATATCCGGAGCTGGTTGTTCGGGCTTCTTTTCTGTCATTTAAGGTAATTCTTTTTCAATCCATTGAAAATATCTTTCAACAAATTTTACAAAATCATAGGCTTCTCTTTCTGTAAAGCGTTTTGATTCATACTCTGCTGCATGCTTAAAATTTAGAATTTGAGATAAACGATCAGCGTTTTTTTTCACATCTGCATTAGAAGGCATTGACTCTTTTAGTAACCGAGTAACATCTTGGTGATTTTTGCTTATACTTTTTATCTGGACTTTAAAACAAAGAAGAGCATCTGTAGCTGAAATAGAAGCATGTACTCCCTGAAGCACAACGGCATCCCATTCTTCATTTTGTAAACATGACACCATGACATCGTAAAACTGTTTAGCTTTATTTAAAAAATCACTGTATTCACTTTTTTGAACTTGTGTCGTTTTGATCTTTTTTGGTGTCATAATTCGCTCTTATAAGAAAGCAGATCCATCAAACTCATGCCATGAATAACTTTTCCTTCTTTTATAATATTAGACACTAAGGGGTCACGTTCTTTATATCTTTTCAAAAAATCACATAAATACGATCGAGACATCGTAACTTGGTTTCCATAACGCCTCGTGATTGTATCGAATAACAGTGCTTCTTGTGAAATTGGCTCTGGCTTATCCTCATTTTTGTAAACTAAAAAAAGATCTAAATCACTATCAGCTTCTTCATCACCACGAGCTACACTACCATAAAGAATAATCGATAATGGTTTGAAATCAAGACATGCCGCAACTTCATTGCCCAGATTTTCATAAAGGTTTCTCTGGTAGTCAATGATAGGGCTCAGCAAATCATTCACAAGTGTGTGCTCCCTATTTACTCTATAAATATAAGCTTTTCCCATAGCCGTTTGTCTTAATATCCCTTGAGTCGTGAGAAGTTTGAGCACTTGATGCATTTTAAAAGTGGAAACGCCAGCTAATTGCGCTAAAGAACGCCCACTCATCCCATCTTCATGTTTAAGCAAGAGGGAAACAACTTTTATATTGTTGTTATCATTTAATAATTTGTGTATGATATTATTATATTCCATATGTTATTTAATTATAACATATA
>JAHJDR010000213.1 GCA_018812345.1 bacterium
AACAGATTTTAATAATTCTGTATAAAGCATGGCTGCTTGATTTCTTTTTTCTATCTCGGCATCAAAATGTTTGAGTTTGGCACTCACAATAGCAGCCTGTAACGTATCCATGCGACCATTCAAACCAATCATGTCATGATGATATCTTTTGGCTTGTCCATGATTCCTGAGCATTTTTAACTTTTCAGTCATTTGTTCATCTTGAGTAAAAATGGCCCCACCATCACCATAGCAGCCTAAAGGTTTTGCTGGAAAGAAACTTGTGGTGGCCATACTCGTTAAAGAACATGATTTTTGCCCATGATAGGTCGCCCCAAAAGACTGAGCACCATCTTCAATCACCCATAAATTATTTTTGGCCGCAATATCATTAATCTTGTTGTAATCAGCACACTGACCATACATCGACACACCAATGATACCAACTGTCTTAGATGTAATTTTTTCCTCAATTTTATTTGTATCAATATTAAATGTGAGCGGCTCAACATCAACAAAAATAGGTTTTGCTTGTACAAGAGGAATCATGCTGGCTGTAGCAATAAAGGAAAAAACAGGCACAATGATCTCGTCACCGGGTTTTACATCTAAAGCCATCATAGCCAATAGAAGAGCATCCGTTCCAGAAGCACAAGACACTGCTGAATGCGCCCCTGAGTATTGAGCCAGTTCAGATTCTAACTTTGAAATAGCAGGCCCATTAATAAATGCCGTTGTTTCAATAACTTCTGAAATGGCCGCGTCAATATCTGTTTTATAAGCTTGGTATTGTTTATTAAGATCTACAAATTTCATAAGTTTAAGGCTTAGGGCTTAGGGCTCAAGGCGCAGGGCTATTATTCTTGCCTTACGCCCTAAGCCCTAAGCCTTACGCCATGATTTAATAAGATAATTTTTCCATCAACCGAATCCCAGACAACACATCTTCTTTTGCGGGAAACATCTCCCATTTTTCATCTTGGATGTATTGATACATGGTGTTGTGCCCATTTCCATAGACGTGATCAATTTTAAATTCCATGTCAGGCCTTTCCATGCCTTCAACATTCCAATAAGCAATTTCATTAAGATTTGTCCCTGACAATCGAATGGTGCCTTTTTCAGCTATCAAAGTGAATTCTGTGCAGTAGTTTTTACCATAAGCATTTACCGTACAATTTATACTGCCATGTGTTCCATTTTGAAATTTAAGTACGGCTGAAACAGAATCATAAACCTCAAAACCTCTAAACCCACTACCAATACCATGAGCTTCTTCTACTTCACCAAAAAAGTAATGAACCATGTCAACATAGTGGCTTGCTTGCGTGTACAAGACACCACCATCAAGAGTGGCTGTGCCATGCCAATCAATATCAAAATAATCATCATTACGATTCCACAAGACATCAGAAATAAATTGATGAACACGACCCAGTTTTCCACTATCAATCAGCTTCTTTATATAATTAACAAGGGGATTATAACGATTCTGAAAAACAGGAAGAAACACTTTCCCAGCTTTTTCTACGCGATCATAGAGTTCATATGCTTCACGCAGAGTTAGTGAAATGGGTTTTTCAACAACTATATATTTGGCATCTGTGTTTTCTGCAATTTCAATGGCATGCTTGGGATGAAGTCCTGAAGGAGTGAGCACTGAAATGATATCAACACCCTTTATATCATTGTAGTTTTTTACAAAAGGAACATCGATATCCATTGAAACCGATTTCCCTTTTTTCTCATCAATATCACAGACACAGGCAAGGCTTAAATTATCACAATCCGTAATGGCTTCAATATGCCTTTTTGAAATCCGTCCACAACCAACTAATGCTACTTTTTTCATAGTTCCTCCGGAACAAGGCTTAAGACTCAAGGCTTAGGGCCTGAGATCTTGAACTTGTTATAAATTGGTTATTTCTCTTAAGCAGTTTAATTCTATCAGTCAACTAACAACACGTAGAACGCCAATACCTATACCTTACGCCCTACGCCTTGGGCCTTACGCCTTACTTCAGACACGCTACCGCCATTGACGTTTTATGTAACGCCTGCATTTTCAAGCAGTTATGTGTTTTTCGGTTCACTACTATATTTAGTTCAGGCTTAGGGCTTAGGGCAAAAATATTCTCTGCCTTACGCCTTACGCCTTAAGCCTTACGCCATAATTGCCACGTCTTTCGCAGCAAGATTTGCCCTCATCTCACGCTCATATAATCGCAAGAGCACAGCAACTCTCCCATCAGCTGATACCGGCTTTTCAATCACAGCAATCAAATCTTTCAACGCACCTTTTCTAATACGTACTCGTTTACCAACCAACTGTGTATCCTGTTGTAACACACCCTCAAAATTGAGACGTTCTTGAATAAGCTTTACAATTTCTTCAGAAATAGGAACAGGTTGCGAAGTCGTTCCTAAGACTTTGTTCACACCACGTGTATATTTAACGAGGTGATAGTTGAGATATTCATTAAAATTACATTTAATAAATATGTAATTAGGAAACATTGATTTCATGCGCTTGTTATAATCAACAATTCTAGGATTGAGCATTTCATAACCCACTTGACTGAGTCTTTTTGAAACATCATTTTCTTTGAGGGGTTTTGTATTGATTACATACCAACTAGTCACAAATGATTATCCCCATAATTTTAACAGTTTTTGACTTTTCCATTTACTATTCATATTCTCAAATTCCTCTTCAGTAAGAATCAATGGACGAATCTTTCTATTAATGTACTTTTCAACAACACTTGCTTTATCAAACACTGCCTGTTTGTCTATATTGCCAATGAGCACCACATCAATAACACCACTATCAATACCACATGCATAATCTCCAGAAAGATAGGCTCTCTGCATATTTCCAATTGAAGAAATCCATTCACAAACACTGTCAACACCTGTTGCTTTTCTAGAAATTGTGTTGATTTCAGGATAGAGAGGGTGCTCTTGATTAGCTGAATAATACACATTACGACCATCTTTTTGAATTTTCAGCAATTTAGCACCTACCAGACGATTCAGCTCCACACGTACGGCATTTGTTGAATCACCAAACTCAGTTGATATTTCTCTCAGGTAAGCTTTGATGTCAGGATTTAAAAAAAACTTCAGTAAGACTTTAATGCGAGATTTGGATGTAATAATAGCTTCTAACATATGTTTGAGTAAGAATTTTGCTCGTTATTAACATACGAAATTTACAAGTCAAGAAATGAAAAAAAGTGACAAATTGTCTTTTGTATCAATAGGTTACGTGGTTTATCAGACTACCTTACACCCACACCAAAATAGTCAAAACCATGTTCTCTAACCCTTTTTGGCGTGTAAAGATTGCGCCCATCTAATATAAGAGCACGCTTCATGCGCTTTTTCATGTCAATAAAGTCTGGACTCTTGTATTCGTTCCAATCAGTTGCCACAATCAAAGCCTCTGCATCATCAAGACAGGCAGTACAGTTGTCATGATAAGTGAGTTTATCAAGATAAGTCAGTTTTGTGTTATCCATGGCCTCTGGATCACTGACATGCACATCAGCACCCGCTTCTAAGAGATGATCAATAAGCTTGAGGGCCTGAGACTCGCGGATATCATCTGTTCGTGCTTTAAAGGCAAGCCCCCAAACGGCAATTTTTTTACCATGCAAATTTTCTAGCCCTTGAAAAGCTTGTGTTACCTTTTTAAAAAAACGACCGACTTGTGCTTGATTGACATCATCACAGGCTTCAATTGTTTTTAAAGGCATGTCCTGCTCATGAGCCACACGAGTCATGGCTTTCACATCCTTGGGAAAACAAGAACCACCATAGCCTAAGCCTGGATACAAAAAAGCTGAACCAATACGTGGATCAGAACCAATGCCAATGCGAACATCGTTAACATCAGCACCCACTTTATCACAAAAATTTGCCATTTCATTCATGAATGAAATGCGCAAAGCCAACATGCAATTGGCCGCATACTTTGTTATCTCAGCTGATCGTCGTTGCATGAAAATAATACGATTTTTTTGATGCGTAAAAGGAGCATAGAGATCCTTGAGCATAGGTATAATGCTCTCATCGTTTGTTCCCACAACAATACGATCTGGTTTCATAAAATCATTAATAGCATCGCCTTCTTTCAAGAATTCTGGATTTGAAAAAACAACATACGGCTGATTGAGTTTTTTACTAAATATTTCTTCTAGCTCATCGCCTGTACCCACAGGAACAGTACTTTTTGTGGCAATAATAACTTTCTTTTTGGCCACAGCACAAATATCTTCACATACTTGACGCACATAGCGAAGGTCTGCAGAACCATCTTCATCTTGAGGAGTGCCAACCGCAATAAAGGAAATATCCGCATTATTAATACCCTCAGCCAAATCTGATGTAAAAATGAGACGCCCTTTTTCAGCGTTTTGAACAACGTATTCCTCTAATCCTGGTTCATAAATGGGAATCATGCCTTTTTGGAGACGCCCTACTTTCTCTTTATCATTATCAACACAGTAAACAGTATTACCTGTTTGAGCAAAACATGCCCCTGTTACTAAACCAACATAACCTGATCCTATTATACATATTTTCATAAGCGTCTCTGCTTTCACTTTTTCTGATTTACATATTAAAATCGCTTAAATAATCAAATACTTGGACATGATTGCCTAATATAGTTCTCTTTTTAAAGTCAATAGCTAGTGAGTTTAAAACAAGTAACCAAGCTCTAACCCCATGTGTGCTGCGTGAGCCTTATCCCCATTTTGAAATTGATAATCATGAATGAATTCATACCCTAACATAAACTGACCCGTTATGTTTCGACGCGTTAAACTCTGTACTAAATTTACAGTATAACGATGTTCACTAGGCTTATCCGCTAATACAATATCTTCTAATCCATCATAACTCACGTCATAATTATTATTATCCCTTTTAGTCCACTGCATCACCAGCTGTGTTTGCCTATTTTTATCAACCCAATCATGCGTCCAAGAAGCGCGCACGCGATAACTATCAGGACCTGCTGCATGACCAATAATATAATCGTTAATAGTCCAGCCATCGTGAAAAAGACTATGTCTATAAGTAATATGGCCTATGCGTGTAAACTCAAACCTCATCTGATCACTGAGTGATCCAAAGGGACGTGTAAAGTAGAGCCCTAAAAGATAAGAACTATTAACCGTAAAGTGTTTCTTCCAGGCTTTTAAGCCCCCAGTTAAGGTTGAATCATCCATCGCATAATCAATATAACCTTGAAATCCCATGAAACGATCAATGAAAAAACGCATGTTCAGTGCTGTAAGTTTATTAGCACTATTAATTGTCGTCTGAGAAAGAAAAGGTATAAATCCAAAAAATTCTTGAACACCATTGGAAAAACTTAAATCAGGCGCACCTTCTCCACCGAAATGAATAATGTGACTTAAATTAAATTCTACGAAATCGGCTGGTTTATAACCAATATTAAGCCCAGAAAATAACGTCCAAGGATAACGCTGCTCTGGTCCCAACGTACCAAAAAGAAAACTGAATTTCCATTTCCCCAAATGCTTTAATAACCAAGGCAGCCTAAATCCTTCTGCATTTGATAACTGTATAACATCAAGAGGTCTGGCATTTGTGGTAAACAGAAAGCCTCCAGATGCACCCTGCCCCCACAAAACAGGACTACGACCAACAACTAATGATGTTTTAAAAAAGTTAAAATGCGCATAGGCTTGTTGCATGGTCAGAAGAGCCTCATTGCTAACAAAGCCAAATCGTGGTTGGAGAAAAACATCTTGCCCATACCAGGAAAAATAATGATTGCTCCTGAATGAAAAGTTCTGACCTGCACCGCCAACAAGCTGCGTTGTGTTTTCTGAAAAAGTATTCACACGCGCATCAATAAGACCTCGTCTATTATCTGTATATTGAGAATTGCCACCTGTAACATAATCATAAAATACAGATATTTTTTCTACAGGTTTAATAAGAGTTTTTTGATCATTCGCATAGATATCTTTATTAAAACGATTTAATATTTCCGTTACATCTGCTTGAGAACAGGACATTGTTCCTTGATTATTTTTGATATTCTGTAGAGCCTTTTTAATGATTTTTTCTGACCAGGGCTGACTGCCATAAAAGGGTTTTGCAACGACACCACACGAAACTAAGCGATCAAAATCACCATGACGATCCCAATCTTGATCAAGAAGTCTTGCCTGAACAGAACTAGAAATTAAAAAACTGATGATAAAAAATAAGAAATATTTTTTAGACATTTTTATGACACAAGCCTTGTGATCACAACAAAAACAGACACATTCAGCGACTTTATTATAATCGCCAAACTTTATACCCAAGTTCTTCTAAAGCCGACTGACTAAAAAGATTTTTCACATCAATAATAACGGCATTCTTTTCTGTCATTGATTCAAAATCAGCGGGGACTAAGTCTTTATAATAATCATGAGCAACAGCCACAACAACGGCGGCGGCAGGCTTTAAATCTTCCATTTTAACAAGGTTTACACCACAATATTTTTTAGCGTCTTCGTCATGAACATAGGGATCATGGACTTGTACATTAAGGCCAAACTCTTTAAGCTCTGCTATGATGTCGACAACTTTTGAGTTACGTATATCAGCACAATTTTCTTTAAAGGTGAGACCCAAAATGGTTACATTATTGCCTAAAATATTATGGCCTGCATTAATCATTTGTTTGACAGCTTGCCCTGCAATAAATTTACCCATACCATCATTAATACGTCTTCCCGCCAAGATGACCTGAGGATGATAGCCTAATTTTTCAGCTTTATGCGTTAAGTAATAAGGATCGACACCAATACAATGTCCGCCAACAAGACCTGGTCTATATTTAATAAAATTCCATTTAGTGCCAGCAGCATTGATAACTTCATTGGTATCAATACCAATGTGCTCAAAAATAATAGCGAGCTCATTCATGAGCGCAATATTGAGATCACGTTGCGTATTTTCAATTACTTTAGCAGCCTCAGCCACTTTTATTGAAGAAACGGGATGGACACCTGCTGTGATAATCTGTTCGTATGTTTCTGATACGATCTTAAGAGATTCTGCATCTTGAGCAGAGACTATTTTTGTTATTTTATCTAATGTGCGCTCTTTGTCTCCAGGATTAACACGCTCAGGACTATAACCCACTTTAAAATCAACACCTGCTTTTAAACCGGAAACTTTTTCCAAAATAGGAAGACATTCATCTTCTGTTACACCAGGATAAACTGTGGATTCATAGACAACAATATCCCCTTTTTTCAAAATACTGCCAACAGTATCTGATGCCAAATACAAGGGAACCAAGTCTGGTTGTTTGGCTTCATTAATGGGGGTTGGCACAGCAATAA
>JAHJDR010000214.1 GCA_018812345.1 bacterium
CTGTGAATTTAAAACAAAAGGTGAAAGCCGGTCTTACTGAACTAGGAAGAAAACAATGAAAATAAACCGAAAAAAATCAGTTTCTGGAAAAAAACGAAAAGTTCCTCGTGTTGACATGCGACGGGGCATTTACTTGTTGCCTAACCTCATTACAACTGCCAACTTGTTTTGTGGTTTTCTGTCCATTATCAAATCTTTACAAGGTAATTTTGTATTTGCCGCATGGTTAGTGGTGGGCGCCATTTTTCTTGATTTCATGGATGGGCGTGTTGCTCGCATGACAGGAGCCTCCTCTGATTTTGGCTGTGAGTATGATTCTTTGTCAGATTTGGTCACTTTTGTTATTTCACCAGCGATCATGGCCTATTTATTTGGGCTCAACAGTTACGGCAAAATAGGCATTGCCGCAGGGTTTCTCTTTTTAGGATGCGGTGCCTTGCGCCTGGCCCGTTTTAATGTGCAATCATCGGATGTTGAAAAAGTAGATTTTCAAGGATTGCCTACGCCATCAGCTGGCGGCTTGATTAGTACGTACATTATTTTTCACATGCATGTTTTTGGTAATGCGGGAAAATTTTCATTTATCCTACTAGCCCTAACAGTTGGCTTAGCCTTGTTAATGGTTAGCTCGGTTCGTTATCGTTCTTTTAAGAAGATTAATCGTACCAGTTTTGTTTCCATGATAATGATGGTCTCAATTATTTTTGTCATGGCGATGTTGCCTCAAATCATGTTTTTTGCTTTTGGCGTTGTCTATACTCTTACAGGCATTGTTGAATGGGTTTGGAAATCACCGAGCAAGATCAGGGGTATTCGTGACTTGTGGAAACGTTTTTATGATGAGCGTCATACAGAATACATGGATGACGATGATTTTGAAGATCTTGAAACGTCTCCTAAAGAACGTCTTAAAGTCGTTAATCTTGATTCTGATAATTAACAAAACAGTCTCTGATTGTTTGTATGTCAAAAAACAACAACATCATTATCTTTGATACAACTTTGCGTGATGGGGAGCAATCGCCTGGTTGTTCTCTTAATTTAGAAGAAAAACTTCGCATGGCCCGGCAGCTTGTTCGTCTTAAGGTGGATGTGATAGAAGCGGGATTTCCAGAGGCTTCTCCTGGTGATTTTCGGGCGGTACAGGAGATAGCAAAACAAATAAAAGGACCCATCATTTGTGGTTTAGCGCGGGCAAATAAAAAAAACATTAAACATTGTGACGAAGCGCTTGCCCCAGCCAAAAAGAAACGCATTCATACCTTTATTTCTAGTTCTGACATTCATCTCAAATACCAGCTAAAAAAAACGCGTGCTCAAGTATTAAAGCAAGCGATCACAGCTGTTAGCTATGCCCGTTCACTATGTTCTGATGTTGAGTTTTCAGCGATGGATGCTTCGCGTAGCGATCCAAAATATCTCTTAGAGCTTTATCAAGCTGTTATTGATGCAGGAGCTCTTACCATTAACATACCTGACACAGTAGGCTATTCACTTTCTAATGAGTTTTATAAGCTTGTTTATTTTTTGAATGAAAACCTTAAAAAAACTGACAAGGTTAGCATAAGCGTACATTGTCACAATGATTTAGGTTTGGCTGTAGCCAACTCTTTAGCCTCTATTCAAGCAGGCGCTACGCAGGTAGAGTGTACGGTAAATGGTATTGGTGAACGAGCGGGCAATTGTAGCTTAGAAGAAGTTGTGATGGGCATATATGTGCGCAAAGACTTATTTCCCTATCAAACAAAGATTGATAAGAAACAAATCTATCGTTCTTCTCGCTTGCTCTCAGCGCTAACGGGCATTGATGTGCAACCCAACAAACCCATTGTTGGTGAAAATGCCTTTGCACATGAAGCGGGCATTCACCAAGATGGTGTTTTAAAAAATAAAACAACTTATGAAATCATAAGGCCTCAGGTTGTGGGTGTTCCCAGCAACAAACTTGTTTTGGGAAAACATTCAGGCCGCCACGCCCTTCAGGATCGTTTGCGCAAACTAGGCTATCAGCTAGGCCATGAGGAGCTGAGAGTAGTTTTTAGCTCTTTTAAACGATTGTCTGATGTGAAGAAGAAGGTTTTTGATGACGATTTAATTGCTCTTGTTGATTCACACATCACACATGATCAACGTTATGTTCTAGATTCTATCCAAGTTGTAAGTGGTAATTTTGCTGTGCCTGCAGCAACGATCAGCCTTGCTTTTGACGGTTCTATTAAGAAAGAATCTGCTGTTGGCGATGGTCCTGTTGATGCCGCCTTTCAGGCGATTAAAAAACTTACGGGTTTCAAAGGGAGGCTCACGCATTTTTCCGTTCGTTCTATTACAGGTGGCACGGATGCCCAAGGGGGTGTTTTTGTTGCCATAGAAAAAGATGGCAAGGTGATGCGCGCCACAAGTTCACACACAGATATTATTGTTGCTAGTGCTGAAGCCTTTATTACAGCTATAAATAAGTTTGAACATTATCATTTCAAAGATAAACCAGAACAAATTAAAGGCTGTTAATCTGAAGAAACCCAGCTTTTAAAAAAGTTCATTGCTTGTTTTGCTTTTTCCATAAATTCTTTGGGTGATTTAATTCTTTTGAGTTGTGAGAGTATATAGCTTGGGCGTAGGTAAAACTTTTTAAAAGCTCGTTTTTTGATTTCTAGAAGGTCTTCAGCAGAAAGTTGTTTTGTTTCAATAATGGCTTGATTAATTTCGTACTTGTTCCAATCGGTTGTTGTGAGCCAGCCACTTTCTTTGGCAAGACTATACAGCTCTGTGCCAGGGAAGGGGATGGCGCAATAAAATTGTGCATAGGTTGGCTTGAGCTTGATAACAAAGTTTATTGTTTGTTTTGCTGTTTGTTTTGTTTCTCCAGGTAATCCAAAAATAACGTGAGCGAGACATTCAATGCCAACGTCATTGGTCAAAGCGAAGGCCTTTTGAATATCCTCTATTTTGATGCTTTTCTTCACGTTATCGAGAATTTCTTGGACACCAGATTCAACGCCATAAGAAATGCCTTTGCAGCCAGAATCTTTCATGAGTGTCAGCATTTCTTTGTCAACTTTATCGACACGAGAATTACACCACCAGTTAATGTCTAGTTTTGAATCAATTATTTTTTGACAAACCTCCATGACAAATTCACGACGATAGGTAAAGGTGTCAGACCACATAGTGATGTTTTTTACATTCTGTTTTTCTAGAATTTCTCTGATTTCAGCAATGATGTTGTCAGGGGATCGTTCGCGTACTTTTTTGCCATAATATTGTTTTGCTGTGCAATAAATACAGTTATAAGGACACCCGCGCGTTGTGATGATCAGAGTATAAGGCTCATTGATAATGGGCATGAAGTACTTATCATTGGGCGCCAGTTCTCGTGCGGGAAAAGGCATGTTGTCAAGATGTGGCTCAAAAGAATTTCTGGGATTGGTTTTGATGCTGTTGCCGTCTTTATAGGCCAAGGCCTGAATTGTTGAGAAATCTTTATTGTTCTCAATGGCATTAGCAAGTTCTGCAATAGCAGATTCAGGTTCGCCGATAACAATTGAATCAAGCAGAGATTCTTCTAAGGTTTCTTGTGGTAGGGCAGAGGCATGGTTTCCAATGGCTGCAAGGTGGCATTGTGGAAACCTCTCTTTAATTTCTTTGATGATGTTAATGTCGTTGCCAAAGGTGCCGCTAGACATGTTCATGATAAGGAGTTTTGAGTTTGTTGACGTGAGCTTGTCAAACAACTCTTCTAGTGAAAGAGGGCAGGCAATTGCGTCTATGACTGCAAGAGGATAACCTTCATTCTTGAGGCCTCCTGCTATTGAGAAGAGCGATATGGGTATCATGTTGTACTGAAAAGAAGAAACGCGTTGTTCGCAACGGCCTTCTCGGACAAAGGCCTCACCCGTTAAACTGGGAGGATTTAATATGGTAATATGTATTTTATGGGTCATTTTTTTCTCTTAATTCTAGCTCTAATAAAGCAATTTTTTGCCCTAATGCGGTAATTTGCTTTTTGTGTTTAGTGTTGATGCAGGCATTGCGTACGAGAACCAATAAAATGAACACAATAGCAAAAAAGAAATATAATGAAGCTGAATAATGGAGGCCAATGTAGGTTGCGACGCCGTCGAGCAGAGAGGGAAACAGGCTGAAGACAAACACGACAATGCCGATGCCGAGCCAACTAATGGATTCTCGTTCAGAGAGTTTTTTATTAACGACGAGTTTTAGGATGAAGAGAAGAAAGAGCAGTGCTGCAGATCCAATAATGAGGAAAAATTTGACATTCATTGGTTTTTGCCTCCTGATCGAAGATAAATAACAAAAATAGTAATGATCATCTCAATAACATAAAAAAAGGTTTTCCAGCGTGTAAACATGCTAGCGCCACGGCCTCTTTCTTTCATCAACACGGGTATTTCGCTGAGCTTAAAACCAACTTTTGAAGAAAGAAGTAAGAAGTTAGCATCTGGGTGTTGCGTGGGAAAGTCCTCTAAAAAAGCAAAATATGAGTAGGCCTTTTTGTTCAGAAGTTGAAAGCCTGAAGTGACGTCTTTTATAGGGTTTTGATTTTTTGTATGAATAAGAGCGGAAAATATTTTGTGAGCGAGTTTTTTTGCTATGGAAAGCTTTGCCTCGTTGTCTTTTTTGTAACGGGAACCAATGACGATGTCTGTTTTGCCCTCTTGATAAGCGCTGAATAGTTTTTGTATTTGATCGGCACGGTGTTGGCAGTCTCCATCAAATTGAATAACAAAATCATAGTCATTTTTTAAGGCGTATTGGTAACCTGTTTTAAGGCTGGCGCCATAACCGAGATTGATGGGATGTGTAATATAGGAGGCATTATTCTTTTTAAGTACGGACTGAGTGTTATCTTCTGAGCCATCATTGATGACGACAAAAGACAGGGAGGGGTGGTTGTTTCGGATGTCTTTAATGACACAAGCAATATTTTCTTCTTCATTGAACGCAGGAATGATAATGAGACTACGATTATTCATATTATAACAATATTATTAGATAATTGCGTTATTTGTCACGCTTCTTTCTTTGATCTGCCTCTTCTTTTTCTTGGGCCATTGTATAATAAAACATTGCTTGATCATGGTAGCCTTTTCTATCGTGTGCTTGGGCAATAAAGAAGAGCTCGCTAACGGAAAGATGTGGCAAAGCTTTAATTTTGTTAATCCA
>JAHJDR010000215.1 GCA_018812345.1 bacterium
AAAGCCTTCCACCTTCAGTCTATCCACCTGGAGTAGTACAATCGCACAAGTAATCAGTGATCGGTTTACAGCTATCAGTGGTCACTCTTCCGGTTTATCCGGATCAGGGTCTTCATCATCTTCGATACGGGTATTGCGCTCCTGTATCATTTCCAGCCGATCAAGGAGCTGTTTTTCACGGGCGTCGAACTCGTCTTCCGTTATTCTTTCCGTCTCCAGCATCATATAAAGATCGCTCAGTTCGGCCGTGATGGACTCGGCCTCGTTTTCCATCTCCTGCCGGGCGGAGTTGTGCAATTCGCGGAATATCCAAAGGATACTGCGCATCGGAAAAAGCAGTATGTCATCTATAATAAGCATTTTGGATTGTTGACCTCTGGGTTGTTGATTTGTGATTGTTGATTGAAAAACTAAAAACCGGATTCAATCGCAAATCGCCAATCATGTCCCCCTGTTCCCTTGTTTCCCCAGGAATGTCCGTTTTAGTTATACTGCCTCCCACCTGAATATAAGGCGAATCAATGGCTTCTTGGCCCTTAATTGTAGGTGGAATGAGCGTTTCCCGGACATTATTTGAGTCTTTATTATCGCCTGAACAGGTAGTAAGTCCTAGAAATATAAAGATAAAAAATAGTACTATTTGCTTTTTGACTTTCATGTAGATGATCTCTATGTATCCGCTTCAAAAAAAAATATAAAGTAATCTTTTTATCATGAAATTGATTTATAAATTTATAAAATTTTGTTTCTACACAGCAATCCTCATGGGTGTAATTGGTAGTGCTGGCATTGTATATCTCTATCATTATTTTTCCCAAGATCTACCAAAAATGGAAAACATGAAGGATTACAATCCGCCTGTGATTAGTGAGGTCTTTTCTGATAATGGTACTAAAATTGGCGAATTTTGGTTAGAAAGACGCATTTTACTCTCCCCTCAAGAAATTCCCAAAATCATGGAGCAAGCTATTGTCGCCAGTGAAGATTCTAGTTTCTTTGAGCATTCTGGCATTGATTACTGGGGTATTGCCCGAGCCATGCTCGAAAATTTAAAGGCCGGTCAAATTGTACAAGGCGGCTCGACCATCACACAACAAGTTGTAAAAAGTTTCTTGCTCACAAAACACAGAACATGGGAACGCAAAATCAAAGAAGCTATTTTAGCAAAACGGCTTGAAGATCGTTTTTCCAAAAAAGAAATTCTTTACCTCTATTTAAACCAAATCTATTTTGGAAATCGGGCTTATGGCGTAGAAGCAGCGGCTCAAAACTACTTTCATAAACCAGCGCGCGAATTAACCATAGCGGAAGCAGCTATGATTGCCGGTCTGGCCAAAGCACCCTCTCAATTCTCACCAATTAGTAATTATTCACGAGCTAAGATTCGTCAAGAATACGTTATTGAACGCATGCTTCAAGAAGGATTTATCAGTAAAGAACAAGCTGAGAAGGCTATTAAATATAAAATGAATATTTACCGGTCCCCTACTGATAAAGAATTTAACATGCGCTATGCCCCCTGGTTTGTTGAAGAAGTACGTCGTCAACTCATTGATCGCTATGGCCGCAATACGATTTATCGCAATGGACTCAAAATATACACAACTGTTGAACTGGATGCACAACACATGGCCCAAGAAGCCCTCTATAAGGGGCTTAGCGAACTCCATAAACGTCATGGTTACAACGGGGTCCTCAAAAACATTCCAGAATCTGAGTTCGAAGAATTTCATTTTAAAACGCATAAGAAAATGTATCATGATGCTTTTCAGACAAGTAAAATTGATCCGAACCTCAAGGATGAGGACATCGCCAAAACAGAAGTTCCCATAGAAAAAAATAAAACTTATAAGGGGCTTATAACAGATATTGATAAAAACAAACGCACAGTGACTGTCCGTATAGGCCGCTTTATTGGCACAATTTTACCACAAGATTATGGTTGGGCTCGTAAACGCAATAATGATGCTATTGGCTATGAAGATGTCATGTATGTAAAACAGCCACAGTCAATCTTCAAAGTTGGTGATGTGATTGAAGTACGTGTTGTGGATGTCGAAAGCCTTTCCAAAAAGACAAAAGCAAAATATGCGGACAATAAGGAACTTTATCTAACTCTTGAAGAAACACCCCTAATTGAGGGGGCTATTTTTGCCTATGATCCTCACTCTGGCTTTGTAAAGTCTATCATTGGTGGTAAAGATTTTTCTCAAAGTGAGTTCAATCGCGCTACACAAGCATTGCGACAACCAGGTTCTGTGTTCAAGCCCCTTCTCTATGCTGCAGCCTTAGATAAGGGTTATCGACCTGACACCATCATTGAGGACGCACCCTTAAAAATTCCTGATGGCCCTGGTCGCTTTTGGCAGCCCAAAAATTATGGCGGTGGTTTTAAAGGACCGATCGCCTTTAGTGATGCCCTTATTACCTCTCGCAATATTGTATCTGTAAGGCTTATTCTCGACATTGGCGTTGATTATGTTACGGCCCTTTTGAGAAAACTTGGCATTTCGACAACTATCATGAAAGTCTACTCCATGGCACTTGGATCAAATGATATGAAGCTTAGTGAAGTTACCCGTGCTTTTGGAATTTTTCCTACTGGTGGTATTTTACCAGAATACATATTTGTTAAGAAAATTACAGACCGTTATGGTTATGTATTAGAGCAAAACCAACCAGCTAAAGTTGATGCCTTTGAAAAACAAATTGAAGTAGGCTCCCATGTGCAACAAGCTCTTGTATCACAAATGGAATCTAATGCTGACAATTTACGCAAAGATTTATGGACAGAGGCACAACGTTTTATCAAGCGTGACTATCTAGAACTCTCTCCCTTTGAAGAAATTATTCTCTATGGCAAACACATTCCCGATGGTTATGTCATGAATCCAAAGACGATTTACACTATGGTAGGAATTATGCAGGAAATTGTGCAACGTGGGACAGCTTATCGTGTGCGTTCTCTTGGCAGACCAGTCGCTGGTAAAACAGGAACAACTAATGATCAAACAGACTGCTGGTTTGTGGGTTATACACCTAATCTCGTTGCTGGTGTTTGGGTGGGTTATGATAAAGCCAAAAATAAAGTTGGCGGTGGTGAGACAGGCGGTAAGTCAGCAGCACCCATTTTTCTTTATTTCATGCAAGATTATTTAAAAGATAAACCCATAGCTAATTTTAACATTACAAAAGACATGCAATATTCTGAACTAGATCCTGTTATCGAAATTCTCCCAGGAGATATTAGTGACCTATTTACAGATATGAATGCCAGCGGTGGTGCTGATTTTTTTGCAGATGATATATAAATCGTTATCCGTCGCCCGGTTTCCGTTGACCGTCCTTTATTACGGAAACCTGTAACCGGAAAACGGACAACTAAACTAAAGGTAATAAATTATGATAAAACACATATATTCATACCTAATTATTATTATTTCTATTCTAATAACAATCCCAACCCTAAGCTTTGGAGGCAAAATGACGACGTTTACACCAAAAGAACCTAAAGAACCCATGAAATTTGAAGAAGGCAAAATTTATACAGCAACCATCAAAACAGATAAAGGTAATATTGTTTGTGAACTCAATACAGAAAAGGCTCCTTATTCTGTCACTAATTTTATTCAACTCGCTCAAGGTGGTTATTATAATGGTCTTACCTTTCACCGTGTTGAACCAAACTTTGTTATCCAAGGTGGCGATCCAGACGGCAATGGTACTGGTGGCCCTGGTTATACAGTCACGGGTGAAGTTGCCAATGGCCTCTTACATGTAGAGGGCGCTCTTGCTTGGGCCCGTACTGGTGATGCTGTAAATCCAGAAAAACGTTCCAGTGGCTCTCAATTTTACATCACCCTAGCCCCAACACCCTTTCTTGATGGCAACTACACAGTCTTTGGAAAAACACTTGAAGGTATGGATGTTGTGAAACAGATTGCTGTTGGTGATAAAATGCTATCTGTTGATATTGTAGTTAATTAAAGATTTGTTACATTTTTACCCAAGAAATAGGGCTCAATATCCAATATTCAATTAAATCTTCACATGATGATTGGATATTGGTTATTCATTATTGGATATTGAGCTAGTTAGCTCGCTAGTTTATTTGTTTTCAATTTCTGGTTTAATAAACAGCTGCAACAACAACGGCAGTACAAAAAGAGACCCAACTAAACACGTTCCCATGCCAGTAATAGCCATCCAACCAATTGATCTAAGACCTGGATGCAGTGTGAAACACATGCCACAATAACCCAAAATGGTTGTTAAGGATGCCATGAGAGCTGCTCCACCTGAAGTTTTGAGAACTTCAATGATGGATCTGTGTTTAATTTCGTCGTATCGATGGATAATATGAACACTGTTATCCACTCCCATTCCCATCATGGCTGGGATGATAATCATGTTGTAGAAATTGAGCTTAAAATCTAAAAGCGTCATAATACCAAGCATCCAAATAATACCACAACTGAGTCCCACAAAAACAAATAGTGTTCGTTTCATACTCTTAAAATGCCAGGCAATGAGAAACATTATTGTGAGCAATGCAAAGAAAATAGCTTTTTGTGAATCACGAAACAGTGTTTGTAAAACCTCTGCAAAAATCATGGCATCACTTATGGCATAAAATCGCTTACCCAAGGCATCAACAACATGGGCATCTTTATAAAAAGCCGTTGCATTATTGCCATCATCTAATTCCATTTCGGGCAGTGGCATAATATAAGCAATTGAGGAGTCTGTAATGCCCGTATTACCCCAAAATATTTCATGGACATCTTCTGGGATTCTATCCCTTATAATTTTACTTGTTTTGGCAATGGCATCTCGGAACTCTTTGACAAGATCTTTTTCTTCATCCTTCAAAGTATTAAGAGAATCATCATTAAGCATGTTATCAATATCGCCCAAAACAGCTAGTTTTTCTTCTTGATCAAAAGGAGCCATGTCATACCAGGAGCGATAATACTGTATAGTATCATGATCTGTATCATTTTCTTGCCTGTGCCGCATTATTTCACCAATTTTGCGTGCTTGAACTTGATTTTCAACAATATAGACAGCTGGAGAATTCACGCGACCATGAGTTTGTTTGAGCAAAGCTTTTTGAAATTCTCGTTGTGGTGGACGCATTTTGAGTTTGCCAAAGTTCCACTCAAATTGCAGGGAATTCATATAGAGTGAAGAAACGGCTATCAAGACAATAACAATGCCTAAAAGTATTTTAGGGTATGGCAACCATTTGAGGCGCGTATCATGACCCTTTTCATTGATAACAGGAGTGTCGTTGATCTTGAGATCAACGAGTCTATACTTATCAATTAATAATAAGAGACAAGGGAAAAATAGCAAATAACTTATCAAGGCTATCAATAACCCATTACCAGCAATCCAGCCAAATTCAGAAAATCCTTTAAAATCATTAATGGTGAGAATATAAAAACTCGCAACAGTAGTGAGAATGCCTATGGCACAACTTTTACCTGTTCGAATAACAACATTTCTATGGATGGTATCAATATCAATGCCAACAGAACGATCCTGGATATAGCGTGTGATGAGATGAATACCAATATCAACACCCAAACCAAAAATAATCGCAAACAAAAAAGACGTGACAATATTGAGCTGACTAAAAAAATACGAGCAGAAATAAAAGGCCATTAATGTTGACATGATCATGGGCATGAAAATAGCAACAACAGGAATTATGCGCATTAAAGGTGTTACCCAGAACTTCCATGATCCTCTCCGACCCAAAACAAATCGTGAAAAATACAAATATAGCAGGAAAAATATTGAGATCGCACTGATCATACCCGCTATTTTTAAATCATTAATAATAGCATCATACTGATCAACACGAGTTACAATAGCACCTGCGTAACCATGTCCCATTTCAGGATGATACTTTTTAAAATCAAAACCATTTACATAATTAGCGACTTCTCTGCCAAAATGTTTGAAATATTTTAGACTGGAATCAGTGCTTTTAGGATATATATTTAAAACATAAACTGTTCCATCATCATTTGCTTTGTAGCGGCTCTTGACCCCATCGGTGAATTCCTCTTTGTATTTTTTTATGAGATCATCAAAATTAACGTCATCTGGTTTTTCATTGGATTCCTCAAAATCTATGTAGAGGGCCCCCAATTTTTCTTTTTGAATTTTGTCTTTTAGACGGTCATGGATATCATAGAGGTCTTTTAAACCTATTAAAACAAGCTTGTTCTTATCAACAAAATCATAGCCTCGTTTTTCTGTCTCAATGTAATCAACGCTAGGCAATTTTTGAACAAATTCCTTAGCATCCTTCATGGCCCTTTGGTTAGCCTCTTGATCTGGAGAGTTGAGAATGAGGTAAAGACTCGATCTTCGATTAAACTTCTTTTCTATTTCTTCTGTGTAGTGAACACTGGGGTAATCATCAGGCAAGAGGTGTTTTAGATCAGTTTTAATATTTGTGAGTAGCCCTTTACCACGAGGAAAGGTGAAAACTGTTAAAATAATCCCGGCAAGTAATATCAATAAGGCATATTTTTTCTGAAATTTAAGAAATCTATTTAATATTTTATCTAACACGATGAACTTGGCTCCCTTTCCTTAAATTCTATTTTTAGTGACGTTTTCATATCACAAGGTAAAGACTGAAAACGACTCATTTTTTTATTATAATCAACGCAGCTAGGCACTGAAGTTGGCTTAAATATTATTTGCGCTAGGTGGGTGTTCTCGACAGGTTGGAATGAGTTATTCCGTAAGTAATATCAATCACTTGCAGATTTTTTGTTTTTTTCTCTTTTTTGAAGCAACTTTTATAATGAGATGACGATAATAATTTTAGAAAGCTCGAAAGAGCTGACTGACCCCCTTTTAAGACCTTCCCATTGCTTATCGGTAATGTGCGAGGGTCTTTTTTTTTGGCTTCTACTCTGCTGAAGCCAAAATAGTGAAAAATGATAATTACTTAATTGAAAATTGAAAATCTATAATCTGGCACAGTTAGCAATTTTCATTTTTCAATTATGTAGTTTTCATTTTTCATTTAAAAAGCTGCCCTAGAAGCTTTTTCTTACTTATACTCTATCTTCAGTATCTCAAACTCTTTATTCCCGCGAGGAGTTCGCACGACCGCTTCATCACCCTCTTTTTTGCCAATAAGGCCACGTGAAATAGGTGCTGAAATACCAATTTTCTTTTCCTGAATATCTGATTCATCATCACCAACAATTTTATAGGTCACCTCAACATCATTCGTCATATCATATAAAGTAACAGTTGCCCCAAAAACAATTTTATCCATTGCTGTCATTTTCAGGGGATCAATGACCTCAGCAGAAGCGATGCGTGTTTCTACATCACGCATTCTCGCTGTGAGAAAAGATTGTTTTTCTTTTGCAGCATGGTACTCTGCATTTTCTGAAAGATCGCCATGAGCACGAGCTTCTTCAATGTCACGAACAACTTGAGGACGATCAACACTTTTAATTTGCTTTAATTCCGCTAGTAATTTTTGATAACCTTCTGGGGTCATTGGTACTCGTTCCATAATAGCTTTCAGCGATCAGGCTTTAAGTATTCAGTATTTTTCTTTTACTGAGTTACACTATCTGATCTTACTATTTCATTAAATATATGTTTTCATAATTAATAATTAGATACGTCAAATTCAACCTTATTATTTTTTCTGACGTCTGTTAGCTGTCAGCTGTAGGCTGGATATCACATTTGTGGTAATAATATTCTAAATTCTGTTCCTCTATTGTACTGACTTGTAACAGCAATCAAACCTGAATGCAAACTCACCAATTCTTTTGACAGCGCCAAACCAAGACCTGTACCTTCATGTCGGCGTGTAAAAGATGAATCCGCTTGTTTAAACAGATCAAATATATGGGGCAAGTCATCTGCTTTAATACCAATTCCCGTGTCGCGAATACGAATAAGAAAAGCGGGATTATTTTTTATTTCATCAGCTACTTTTTCTTGAGAAAAAATATTTTGAATGAGTTCATGTGTGTCTTCATGATACTCAACAAAAATATCAATATCGCCATCCTTCTCAGTGAACTTGATAGAATTACCCACTAAATTCAGGAGTACTTGTCTCATTTTTACAGTATCTGCTGTTATATGAGGCAAATCTTCTTGTGTGTGTACACGTAATTTGAGACCTTTTTTCGCAACAAGTGGTTTTAGTGAGGTGCTGATATCATCAATAAGATCATGGAGTGTAAAGCTTTGAAGACAGAGCTCCATCTTTCCTGATTCTAGTTTAGCCAGGTCAAGTAAACTATTAATCAAATCTAATAGATTTTGCCCATTACGATAAACTTCCTGTAAAGAGCGTTTTTGATCCTCATTCACAGGACCTAAATCACCATCAGATAAGGCTTCTGTGTAGCCTATAACGGCGTTAAGAGGTGTTCTTAATTCATGACTCAT
>JAHJDR010000216.1 GCA_018812345.1 bacterium
AAATACTGACTCAATCAACCGAAAATACGGGCGTAGATAGATACAAAAAATATTTGTAACTAAGAGTCTTTTAAAACGGACTTTTATAGTTCCATCGGAGTGTTTTTTTCTAGTTGACTCGAACTGCTAATGGGTGACCCCATATACTAAATATACTAAAGTGACCCCATATATTTAATCATCTAAAATATTCCCACCAGTTCCCATTAGATTCTCTGTCAACAGTTTCCTGAGACTCGAAGCCAATACTAACATGAGATCGCGCATCAGCGGGATACTCGTTCTTTGTTAGGGTTTCTCTGAGTGATTCGAGTAATTTCTTATCTTTTCTCAACTCACCTCTCTCTTCGTCAGTGTTAACACAAACCCAAAACACAAGATTCTTGGGATCAATATCAAAAGAGCCATATTGCATAATACGACAGTTGATGTTTGCATTCTCAAGCTCATGCAACATATCTTTCTCAATGTTGTTGATTATTTTTTTTAAACTATTCTTCATTTTATATTAATTCCTTTAGTACGCTATATGTTCAATTATATTAACGCTATTTGATTCAAGTATCGGTTTTTCAACTGTATTCCAAACACTTGTAGGCCTAGGTCCTGTTGTCTTTCTGAAAAAATCAACTGAACCTTCTGCTCCTTGTGCAAATCTATTTGATAATCTACGCCATACAGGCTCTAAAAGTGGATAATTATTCCTTGTAGTAATTTTGTCTAATATTTTGCCTGTAAAAGTCATTTCTATTGTCTTCTTTCCATTCATCTTCGCAAATTTCGTCGCTGCGTCTTTGGCAACATCACCTCCTGACCAAAACACACGACCAATCTTCTGTCCCTTCTTCCCAATCTTAAACAATCCAGGAATGATGCCACCAATCGGTAATGCTGTACCTAAACCTAGAGCGGCATCATCGTAGTTGCCTCGTACTGCTGAAATTGCTGCATCTATGAGATCTAATGGATCGAATACAAGACCACCTATAGATAACACCAATTGTGCAACATCAAGCCAACTTGCTTCCTCTTCTTGCTTCGTCCCCCCAAAAGGAACCCAACCACCATCAAAGAACTCAGTTCCAGGAACAATAATAGTAGGAACACTTACCTTATTCTTAGCATCATCCATCATCATCAGGGTATCATCATTCATCTGATTCCCCGACATGCCATCTGTCGGCAAGCTTCCAGGCCCTGATAATATAATGCCAATGAACTCTTGGCTTAAGCCAATGCCACCACCCATCATATTACCACCACCAAACCCAACAGAAAAGTGGCCTGTGGGGTCTGTGTACTTGAGCGGGTTGTTTTCTACATAGCTATATCTATTATAACTTTGCAAGTTTTCTGCATCTGGAATTATGGTGTCTGCTTGAATGAAACGGGCTATTCTTGGGTTATAATAGCGAGATTTGTAATAATATAGGCCAGATGCCTGATCATATTGTTGCCCAGTATAACTGGGATCTAAATCCAAATTCGGATTTAAAACGTATTTTTCTTCTCCAAAAGGATAATACTCAATGCGCTGAATGAGTTCTCCATAAGGATACATAATTCCATTATGTAACCCACCACTGGAATTGCCTTCTGTAACCAAATGCGATGACCCTAAATGATCTCCATGATGATAATACGTATATGTTTCATCTGAAATTTCACCCGGAGGCACACCTTCATCCCCTGCGTATGCCTGAGAAATGGGAAAGGAAAATATGAATAGAAATACTAGTGCCAATGACACTGCTTTACACACACAATTTTGTGGGAAGGCATAAAACGCCTCCTGAAAAGCTCTTGCTGTTATACGATAAACACGCAAAGCATCATACAGTATTCGATAAATCATAGAATGACGATGCGCCAAAAATACGGTGCGAAAAATGAAAAATAAAAGACGAAGGACATTTGAACGACAGTCGCGTATTATGGGTGATTGATATTTCTCTTCTGTGTTTTTTTGACAAATTTGTTATTTAATTTCTTGTTGTAGGAATTTCTCTTGTAAAACTATCAAATAAAGCTGCTATATTTAGATTTGTTTTTAGAAATGCAGAACACAATGTGTTGCTTGTTAGAAATTAAACGTAGTTATCTATTTTGTTTTTAATTCTGAGTTTATTATGGATACTGTAAAAGAGTTTTATGACATATTCAAAAACTCTTTTCGTCTATCTTGCCACTCTTTTCGTTTCTG
>JAHJDR010000217.1 GCA_018812345.1 bacterium
AAATTTAGTCTTTAATAGTAACCGTTCGAGGTGCCTTCTTAACGGGCTGATCTTTTTTCTCATATTTGCGTTTATATTTTTCAACGCGACCAGCAGTATCAAGAATTTTTTGCTTGCCAGTATAAAAAGGATGGCAGCCAGAACAAATCGACACTTTTATATTCTTAACAGTAGAAAAAGTTTCTAGCTCAGCACCACAGGCACAGCTTATTTTTACTTCGTGTAATACGGGATGAATTCCTTCTTTCACAGTTTCCTCCACAGTTTCATTGTGATCAATAAGGCGGCCTTAACTAAACGGATCGTTCCAAAATGTAAAGAGCAAAGAGTTTATTTTTATCACTCTATATACATTTACGGTAACATAAAGGCTTTGCAAACGAAAGATAAGCAAAATATTTTTTTAAGCTAATAAAATAATCAAAGAAAACAATTAGTTAAAAATTCTAATATTATTTTGTATTACGTCTTGACAGCTGCCTTTGACGAGCGATTTTCTAAGGGCTTAAAATAACTGATCAATAAGTGTTTCAATAGATTTATAGCGTAATAGTTCGATATCATTGAATATATTTTGAAGCTTCGGTTTTTTAGGACAAACCATCTTTTGATAACCTAGTTTTTTTGCTTCACTGATTCGTGGTTCAAAAAAGTTAACAGAACGCATTTCACCTGTGAGTCCGATCTCTCCTACGGCCACCATGTGACCAGGTAAGGGAAGATTTTTGTAGCTACTAACCAAACTCATTAGGATGGCGAGGTCGCAAGAAGGTTCATTGAGTTTGAGTCCTCCCACAACATTGACATATATATCTTGGTTATAAAGGTTAATACCTGTCATTTTTTCCAAAACAGCGACAATGAGTGAAACACGATTATGATCCAAGCCAATAGCTGTGCGTCTGGGGTTTGCGAGTTGTGATGAACTAACCAGAGCTTGAATTTCTGTGAGAATGGGGCGGGTTCCTTCCATGGCAACAGTGACGCAGGAACCAATGCTATGTTCGCTTTTTTCTTTTAGGAAATGCTGACTGGGGTTTGTGACCTCAATAAGTCCTTTGGTGGTCATTTCAAAAACACCAATTTCATTTGTTGATCCGTAGCGATTTTTTATGGTGCGGAGAATGCGAAATTGTCCGGTGTTTTCTCCTTCAAAATAGAGAACAGCATCTACCATATGTTCCAAAATGCGGGGGCCAGCAATGGCACCTTCCTTGGTAACATGACCTATGAGCATGGTGGTTGTTCCTGTTGTTTTTGAGTAATAGAGCAGTTTTGCGGCGGATTCTCTGACTTGTGAAATAGAGCCTGGAGCTGATTCAAGGTGAGGGAGATACACGGTTTGAATGGAATCAATAACCAGAACTTGTGGTTTCAATTTTTCAACATGTTTTAAGATGCGGTCCAGGGAATTTTCAGCCACAATCGTTAAATTTGATTTCACACCCAATCTTTCAGCCCTGAGTTTAATTTGCTCTTTAGATTCTTCGCCTGTGACATAAAGAACTGAAACTTGATTAAGGGCCAGATGATCCAGGGTTTGGAGGATAAGCGTAGATTTTCCAATACCAGGATCGCCACCAAATAATATAAGAGATCCAGGCACCAAGCCACCACCTAATGTACGATCGAGTTCTGAAATTTTTGTTTCATAGCGTGGTGTGGCATCAAGTGATATTTCATCAAGAGTTACGGGGTGATCAGATTTTAGTGTGATAAAACCTTGTTTTTCACGTGAGTCTTGCGCCTTGGATGTGGTCTCTTCAATAAAAGTATTCCACTCGTCACAACCAGGACATTTACCCATCCATTTTGCCGTTTCATACCCACATTGTTTGCAGAAAAAAGAAGATTTTTGTTTCATGTTATTATGGACCGATGGGCCGATGGACCGATGGGCCTATGAAAGAATCTTTGGCGCGTCAGAGCATTGGTGCGTCGGTGCAAGAAAACGTAGTTATCTTAATAGAAAAATGCAAGAATTTAAAAGGTAGTTCAAAAGGTGACGTTCCCCCGCAAACGGGACAAGCACTTCCGTGCACGAAAAGTGCCCCTCACTTTTTCTTGTCATGAAGAATTGTACGAAATATAGCATGGGCATGAACAATAAAATTCACGTTACGACTCAGGGCCAGGGGCTGTATGAATTTACAGCTCAAGTTAACGAAATCGTTTCACAATCCAAAGCTAAGTCTGGAATTTGTCAGCTGTTTTTACAACATACATCAGCGGGTTTGATCATTCAAGAAAACGCCGATCCCTCAGCTAAACGGGATTTAGAAACCTGGTTGGCAAGATTGGTTAAAGAAAATGATCCTCTGTACACACATGTTTTTGAGGGGGCTGATGACATGCCGTCTCATATCAAAGCTGTTTTAACAGGGAATGCACTTACAATTCCTATAATTGATGGAAAATTAGCTCTTGGTACGTGGCAGGGAATCTATTTATGGGAATTTCGTGATGGGGCGCAGAGAAGAAATGTTATTGTGACTGTGATGGGGGGGGTGAGCGTCTAGCGTCTAGCGTCTATCGTCTAGTGTCCAGTGTTCAGTGTCCAGTGATTAGTGATGGTATCTCACTGTACACGGGGCACTGAGCACTGAGAAAAGGTTCCGGAGTGCCTGGGTTCTAGGGAACTATAAGGCGCAAGGCTTAAGGCGTAGGGCTTAGGGCTTGGGTTCTCAGGTTCGCTGGGATTTTAAAATAATTTGCAATAAGCAATAAGCAATCGGCTATTGGCAATGGCATTTGCAGACTAAGTCTCCCTCTCCTTTGCCACGCATGCCGGGGTCCCGTTTGCGGGATAAGGAGAGGGTGCCCGCAGGGCGGGAGAGGTAGATTTGTTTTAGGCTTAGGGCTTAGAGCCTTAAGCCCTAAGCCCTAAGCCTTACGCCTTATTGTA
>JAHJDR010000218.1 GCA_018812345.1 bacterium
ATGCAATAAGATGGCAGAATGGAATGTGTATTTTGCATCAGTTCGTGAAGCAAATAAACGCCGACCACGAATGATTGATGTTTTAAAGAAAATTGAGGGATGCCGTACAAAGATAGTGGAGTAAAAAAGAAACCAAAAAAGAAACCACCACTCAATATTGGTCGGAAAACATCGGGATTGATCAGAATCAGGGCATGTAAGCAAAAAGGCTACGCACTGCGTAGCCAATTGCCTAACGAGAAAAGCCACGCAGTGCGTGGCCAATTCAATAACAATTGAGTATAACATTAACCCGAATTCGCCACACAGTGTGTGGTGAATTAAGGTGGCTATAGAATGCTCACATTTTTATACTATATTTTGTGAGTGAAGACAGGCAAACTTGTCCCTAAATCAGCAAAGATTGGGGCCAAGCAATTCCAATTATCTCATTCTAATAGGATGATATCATTGAAAATAGTTTAAAATTTTATTTTGAGGGGTATGCTCAAAACATAGACCTTGCAATATTGTCCAAAAAGCGCAAATATGTCCCTAATAATAGCATTAATTAGGGACATTAATATGCCAAGAAAAAGCTCACAATCTATTATTAATATTATCAAAAAAAGAATCTATAGCCATGGCAGAGGTTGGTGTTTTACTTTGTCTAATTTTATCGATCTAAAAAACCACGAAGCAGTCAAAAAAGCCCTGCAACGACTTGTTAAATCAGGAGTCATTCATCGTGCTTCAAGGGGTATTTATTATTATCCTGAAGTTCATAAGATACTGGGATTGATACCCCCTAGTCTTGAAAAAACTATCAAAGCTATTTGTGACAGAGATCAAATTAAGGTTCAAGAAACTGGTGCTTATGCAACAAATGCTTTGGGATTCTGCACTCAGGTACCTGCTAAAGTCGTTTATCTAACAAATGGGCCTTCAAAAAAAATAAAAGTCAGCAATAGAGACATCACTTTTAGAAAAACCTCTGCTAAAAACATGGCAAATGCTGGCACGTATTTAGGAGTGCTCATTCAAGCCATGAAGTTTATCGGCAAGGATGGATTTTCAAAACGTAAGATCCATGTTCTCAAATCACATGTAAACAAGCTTACTGAAAAAGATCTCAAAGGACTTAAGTTTGCACCTGCCTGGATTCAAGAAGCTATTATAGAAATACAAAAAGGGAAAAGGCCCAAAATACAAAATGATGATATTCTAGAAGAAGGCAATTGTAATTAATGAAGAAAAAAACATAAACGATAAAGATCAATCTGTGTTTGAATTGAGTTTTGATAAAAAATCTTAATTGTAATACAGAATAAATGATTGAAAGAAAATTAGATTGTTATGACTCAACAAAAAATAAAGAATCTTCTTAAACTTGGTGAAGGTATTAATATTGAATTTAAAAGCAGTAAAAATGCCCTGAGCAAAGATGTTTATGAAACTGTCTGTGCCTTTTTAAACCGACATGGTGGCACTATTTTATTAGGTGTTGATGATTCAGGTAAGGTTATTGGTATTGATCCAGAAAAAATCACTCAAATCAAAAAAGACTTTGTAACTGCCATTAATAACCCTCAAAAAATTCATCCTGCTTCGTATCTGGGCATTGAGGAAATTGTCATAAACAAGAAAAGTGTTCTTTATATTTTCGTACCCGAAAGCTCTCAAGTGCATCGTTGTAATGGGCGCATCTATGATCGCAATGAAGATGGGGATTTTGATATTACAGATAGTACAAATCTCGTTGCTACATTATATCAACGCAAACAATCCTCTTATTCAGAAAATAAAATCTACCCCTATGCCAGTTTAGATGAACTGCGCACTGATCTTGTTGCCATGTGCAGAAAAATGGTTACGATTCGTAATAAAGCACATCCCTGGGGTAAAATGAATGACTTGGAGCTTTTAAAAAGTGCTCAACTTCATCAAACAGATCCTATTACTGGGACAAGCGGTTTAACACTTGCAGGTATATTGATGTTTGGTTCAGATCATTTAATCTTAAGTGCAGTGCCACATCACCGCACAGATTTGATTTTAAGAAAGATCAACCTTGATCGTTATGATGACAGGGATTTTGTGTCTACAAACCTCATAGAAAGTTATGATCGCATCATGGCTTTTATTGCAAAACATTTGCCTGATCCTTTTCACCTCGAAAGCGATATTAGAATAAGTGTTCGAGATGCTGTTTTTAGAGAAATTGCTTCAAACATTTTAATTCACAGAGAATACA
>JAHJDR010000219.1 GCA_018812345.1 bacterium
CTTTGGTGCTGTGGCCATTGTTAAATGTAATGCCTCCTGGTTTCATGTGAGAGAACGTGGTGTGTTTGGCGCTATCTTTGGTATTCTTATTTCACTAGGAATTTATTTTGCTTTTGATTTTACCAGCATGATTCTCAAAGGATTTAAGATGCCAGTGCACTTTGCCTTTTTTATTCCTGCGATAGCATTACTCATAGCCTTTGTTTTTGGATTTATTTTTATCAGAAACAAACCCAGTCAAGCAGGATATGCTGATGTTAAAACAGGTGATGCTTCTTGTGGTGAATCTGACAAACCAGATCCTGCTATCAGCGTATTCAAAATGATGATGGGAAGCTCTGTGATCATGACGATTGCTGTGATTGAGTTTTGTAGTGGCTTTTTACGTCAGGCCATCATGCAGATTGGGCCTTTGTTTGCCAAGTCTGTAGGCACAAACGACATGTTCGTGTTCCAAAACTGGGGCATGATGCTTTGTTGTGCGGGAATTTTAGGTGGCGTGTTTGCTGGAACCATTTCAGATCACGTATTTAATTCACGTCGTGGACCTGTTGCCGGAGTGCTCTATGCAGCCATGCTTGTTAGTAGTATTGTGATGTGCTTTATTTTAGGCTCTCCAGCGGTCGGTTGGCTTGTTCTTTTCATGTCTATGTGTGTTATTGGCGTTCATGGCATGTTATCAGGTACAGCAAGCATGGATTTTGGTGGTACGAAAAACGTGGGGATCGCTGTTGGGATTATCGATGGTTTCGTTTACTTGGGTACAGCCATTCAGGCAGCTCTTTATGGTGTTATATTACCAAAGGGTGGGGCAGATGCAGCGGTATTATCCAACTGGAATATGTGGCCTGTTGTGATGATTCCTGTGGCCCTCATTGGTTTGGTTTTTGCCTATCGAATCAGACAAGCTAAACCTAAGCCAAAGACAGCTTAATTTAGTTTTATAAAAAAAAGGCCTTACCAATCGGTAGGGCCTCCTATTCTATTCAATAGTTCTGCCTTGTAGAATGTGCATAAAAGTCGATAAACCAAATTATGCACAATATAACTATTAGCCTAAATCACAACGCAATGTTCTGACAATTTCTGTTGAGCCTGTGAATTAAGAAAAAGACTGAAAAAAACAACTACTTAATATGTGTTAGTTATTTTGTATAGAAAGTTATATCCTTGTCAATTAGGATAATTTATGCTAAATTTATCCTAATGAACGAGGGTAATAGTAAAATGCCACAAAAAGAGCTCATGGAACTTCTCATTGCTGAGTTCTGGGAAAGGGGGATACCAGATCTAACACAGCGTGACAGGGTTTTTCATAAAGTGCAAAAAAAAATCCATGTTGCTATAGGGATGAGGCGTTCTGGTAAAACTTTTTTTCTTTTTCAAAAAATAGAATCACTTTTAGAAAAAGGCGTACCAAAAAATCGTATACTTTATCTCCAATTAGATGATGAGCGTATTCTTCCACTAAATGGTAAAGAACTGGGCCAGATGGTTGATGCGTTTTATAGTCTTTATCCAAAAAACCATGAAGATATATGTTATTTATTTTTTGATGAAATTCAAAATGTTTCTGAGTGGTCGCATACAATACGACGTCTTTTAGACACAAAGAAAGCAGAAATCTATTTAACAGGTTCTTCAGCAAAACTTCTTAGTAAAGAAATTGCGACGTCTTTACGTGGTCGATCGTTAGCAACAGAAATATATCCTTTTAGTTTTAAGGAATATTATCGGCATGTTTCCAAAACAATTTCTGACAAACCGCGATCACCAAAGCAAAGAGACATGCTTCAAAAAGACTTAGAAAGTTTTTTAATCAATGGAGGCTTTCCTGAGATTTCCAAGCTTCAAGATTCTGCAGATAGAAAAAATATTTTACAAGAATATCTGAATGTTACTGTGTATCGAGATATTGTTGAAAGACATAGTATTACAAATATAAATTTACTGAAGTATTTTGTTTCTATTTTAGTGGGTAATATGGGGAATCCTTTTACAGTTAATAAGTGCTTTAATGATCTTAAAAGTCAGGGTTTTTCTTTGGGAAAGGATACATTATATGATTATCTAGAATTTACACAGGATTGTTATCTTGTTTTTCC
>JAHJDR010000220.1 GCA_018812345.1 bacterium
AAGTAAATAGGTCGTTAATACATCCGTATTTTTCCAAACCTTTGCAAAACGAATGAATGAAAAGAAATTTTCTGGCGTTATATCCTCACCCACAAACCCTCGTGCTAGTTGAACAACCAACTCGTCTCCCCCAACATTGCCGGTATATTCATTAACTTTCTTACGGAGTGCTTCGATCTGTTCGAGGTTAAAATAATTAACGTCGATTCCCTCTTCTATTGCCATATCAATTGTTTTCCAGTCGATGTTCTCGAAGGAGAAATGTCGAGCCGCTCTTTCTCCTCCTGGAAGTTCTTTGATTTTAGACAATTGTTCAATATGAAGAATAATATCCGCAAGACTTGTCACTGTTCCCTCAACACCTAAGGAAAATACAAATTCTGGCACAGAGAAATCGAGGCATTTTAAGACATAATACTGATCAAATATTTCATTGAGGTTCTCCATGGTGACTTCTACTGTTTTATCTTCCATGAGAGACATTTCAGGTTGAATTCCCTGAACGAATTTTTTTCCGAGGCTAAAATCAATAGCATCGAGTCTTCGGGCAAAACGAACAATGCGATGAAGAGAAGCATCTGAAAATGTTTCAATAGCTTTTGAAAGATCGAGGTGGCCTAAATAAAGCTCCCTCAATTGAGAACCACGAACTCCAATAGAGGTAAAAAATTGAGTTAAATGAGAAATGTTTTCGTAATTCTCTTCGCTCACTTCAAAAAGGTTTATTCCAGATCTTTCGCTCAAAAGAGAAATTAATGGAAGAATATCAGATTCTTTTTTTAATTCTTTCGCTATTATCCATGTGGCTGAAAGATCGATGTAACTTAAGGCTTGCAAGACTTCAGCGTCAATCGGTGAATAATATGCTAAACCGGTAAAAATTTCACTAAGCTTGCTTCCCGATTGTGTTTGGGTAACAAAGGGAACGATTAAATTAGCATAAGAGACCAATTCATCTACAGGACAAGAAAGTGTTTCCAGATCGAGGGATTCAATAACATACCAAATATATTGAGGCTCGATTCTCTGTTCCAGCAGATTCTCAGCTATCGCAGCTCCTTTCAGGACATAATCGTCAAGTAACTCTTGAGATTCTTTTGAGTCACGAGATTCCGAAGGGATCTTTGCCATTAAAAGAAGGGCATAGGCTGAATATTGTCCATGTTTGGTATGAAAAGCCTTGAGCTCTTCAGTGGTTGAAAATTGACGAAGCAACCCAAAAAAATTACTGGACTCAAGAACAGTGAAGCTCATTTCAGAATCACGTGTAATCTGCCCCACCAATATAAGAAGCTCTTTGGAATCTTCATTAGGCTCATAACTTTTATACCAGGCAAATTTAAAGGCAGCCAATGCTCCAGATTCTGTTTCGCGCGCTATTTCTAGCAATTCTTCCATGGTCCACCCTTGTTTGAGAAGATAAGAAATGGATCGTGTGATCGAGTAGAGATCAGGTTTGCCCTCAGGCGGGACTTCGTTAAAATAAGAAAAAAGTTCTGACAGTTCAGTTGGATATGTTCTGTAAAGTGTTCTGAAGGGTTCGCTTCTGGAAAATTGTGAAACATCGTCCCACCACTTGGGAAGCCACCCGTGATCTTCTACCGGATGGTTTGTAAAGATTGTCATGCCAGCCATGCCATAATGCATGAGAGATTTTTTGCCGTAAATTTTCTGGTCCTGATGTGCCTTATACAGCGTAACAAAGCATCCACCAATCTCCCTTGGGTTATCGGCAAGGTCCAGCAAGTTAGTCATCTCTTCTGGATATTCTTTAAACAGGTCAATGAGGATAACCCAGTTACTACTTGTAGACGGACATATCGGAGTTGGATCTAGAAACGTTAGGTGGTATTCGCCTTCGCTATAGCGGCCAGTGCGAGGAGAGTAATCTACAGGATGTCTTGGTCGCAAATGAAATATGTTGTCTGATCTGAGGTGTAAGAACAGGGCGCCATCCATTTTTTCTGACCATTTTTTTACATAAGGTAGATAATACCTGGCCTCTTCAAGATTTTCTGGTTTTAATATATGCAACTGGTGAAGCACGTAATGGGTTATTTGATCTGTCTCGTCAAAAAGGGCAAAAAATTCCTGGGGATTTTCTTCAATAAGATGCTGGAGTCCCATCAAACACCACTTGATAGATCCGGAGCTTAATGTTTCGTCGCCAGGGGCTGGGGTGTTGCAGGCAAACGCCTCTTCCAGTTTGAGAAAAAAAGCATCGAAACTTTCGGGATGTTCTTGATAAACGGCCTCTAAATCGGGATCCTGTTTAAGCAAATATTTTCCTCGAAAAGGTGATGATTGAAAAGGATTACGCTGATAAGTTGCTTTTTTTGTGTAAAGAGACTGATCTTGTAGATAAAAATCGTCCGTTTGCTCGTAGCCAGCATCATCACCAACCCACAAGATAAATTGATGTTGATTAAAGTCACTCCAGGTATTTATGTCGCCATTGGACCACAGATCGACAACATAATTATCATACAATTCGTTTTTTAATCGGGTGAGTTTTTCAGCTAGATTTACAGTATCTCCCCCAAGGTATTCATCTACCTTCAATTTGTTAAGAATCCTCTGTCCCTTTTTTGATTGAAGATCAGCCTCCGTAATAACCTCTGGATTTTCAGGGTCATCATGTGCATTGACTAATTGGTCCAGTAACCGAAGTTCCCGGATGGGGTTGTCGATAAGATAACGCTGCAATTTGATTTGTTCCTCCACCGTGTTAGTGCTGTGCCCATTATTATTACAGTTTTGTGTAGGGATGCCCGCCCTAAGTTATTATCGGTAGTTTTGGTAAATTGTTGCTAACAATCAATGAAAAAATTGATGAAGGGTGAGCATGGAGGTGCTATTTGTAAGGTTCTGATATTATTAACAATAAGAGAACAAGTTTATGAAACCAAAATCAATGTAGACCAAAATCGTATCGCCATCTATGACATCTTTTAAAACTGCTTTGTAAACAAAGAGTGGATTATAATCTCTGGTTAAAGAGAGAGGAGAGGTGTCTTCGTATTTTTGAATTCCTCACCCCCTAAATCCAGGAGAAAGTTTTGAGATAAGTTTATTCGAGGATTCGTTTACTTTCT
>JAHJDR010000221.1 GCA_018812345.1 bacterium
ACTCATATCTCTTTGCGATAAGGCCCAGGTTATGAGCACCAACGAGCTTTATTTTGACAATGAAGAAAACAGTAAAAAAACCCAAGACCTCCTTAAAGAAACTATCGAAAAAAACAAACCCGAACTCATAGTGTTGAGCGCACGAACACATAGCAGAGAATTGTGGGAGCTTTGCAAACAAACCGTCCCCCAAATAAAAGCTATCATTATCGATGCCACTCTCTCTGATCAGTGTTCTTCTTCTGAAAGCAACACAGCTGAAATAACAGATGAGAAAAACAGAAAAGCCGTTGTTTTGGGAAGATTCTTGATGAACCCTTTGGCTGAAATCGTAAAAATTGATCCTATTTCCATGCCTGTTGGGGCACACCACAGAACCGTAAACCGTGACCGCCTTAAAAAACTTGTTGAGGATATTGTTCAAACAGCTGTTCATAAAGTGGGAGTTAATCTTAACCTGGCAAGCCAGTCTCTTTTAGAATATCTTTCAGGCCTCGATAAAAAAATGGCTCAAGACATTATCACACACAGAAAAACGAAAAGTTTTGACCTATTAAATGAACTTTTTGATGTTCCTGGTTTCACACCAAAACATTTTATTCTCGCATCAGGATTTTTACATCTAACAAGCTCTCAAAATCTCCTCGACAGAACACATATTCATCCTGAACACTATGAACTAGTAGATAAAATGACTGCTGCAGTGGGCAAATCACAACAAGAACTCTTTGACCAGCCTGACGCCTTTCGAGAGCTTGACCTTAAAACCTTTGAACAAGGTGACGTTGGCTTAGAAACACTTCGACAAATTATTTCAGAATTCAGAAATCTTGGAAAAGATGTCCGCGCTCCTTATGAACTTCTTGAACCAGATTCTAAAATAAAATCCCTTGAAGACCTCAGTGAGGGCTCTATCATCAAAGGCCGTATTCTTTCTCTGACAAGTTTTGGGGCTTTTGTGGATATTGGCGTTGGCATAAATGCTCTGCTCCATAAATCGGCCATGGTTGATCAAAGAGACAGCGCGCCAACACCTACAGTAAAACTCGGTCGTGTACTTACCTTCCAAGTCACAGAAGTCGATAAAGTCAAAAAAAGGATTCAAGTTGCCTTTCCGGTTCGTGAGAAACCCCGATATGAGAGCAAAAAAACACGCCCCACACAACAAGGCAAAGGCAAGCCTTTTGAAAATAAAGACAAACGTCGTGGCCCCCCTAAACATCAACTGGGTACTTTGGGTGATCAGT
Source organism: bacterium (assembly GCA_018812345.1). Classification (GTDB taxonomy): domain Bacteria; phylum UBA10199; class UBA10199; order UBA10199; family JADGCS01; genus JAHJDR01. The sequence continues at coordinate 1,248 of JAHJDR010000221.1, forward strand.
TTGCCAACATTTTTAAATCCTCATAACAGCTGTTAAGAAATCTTATCACCTGTAAAACAATCGAGACACTTCCCTTTTTTTATTTTTCAACATGTTTTTAATCTATTGAAAACACACAACTTCTTTTTCCAGTCTCCTGGCATGGCACTTGCTTAAGTAATAGATGAATTATTTAGGAGATTTTTATGAAAACAGTTTTTTACTTTATTATTCTTGTTTTGATTAGCATCACTCTTCTGGCGTGTTCATCGACGCCAAACAATGATCAGCAAGCAAATACGCAAGACATTGCTGCTCTGCCCTCTTTTTTGACGGCATTAGACAGCACAAAACTAACAGCAACTCTAAAAGTTTATGATGCCAAAACAAATCTTGTGTTAGAACAAAGTCTCTTCATTGCAGAAAACAAAGTCACTTCAAATCCTTTTGTTTTAGAAATCAATGAAGCGTACACTTTTGTCATTGTCTTTTATTATCAGATAGCAACTGAGAATAATCTTCCTATTGCTTATGTTCTCCTCTCACAAACTATTGGTAGCCAAGAAACAGAAATTACTTTTCTTGAAGAAAGTTATATCTATGACGACCCTAACGCAGATAATAATATCAATGTTGATTGGAATCTGAATTCCTATGGCATCCCTGATCTTGATAGCGATGGTGATGGCATCGCCAACCTCGTTGAAATACTTCAAAACACAGATCCTTTAGTGGCAGAGAATGATGATAGCGCTGAAGAGGTTGTCATTGTTGATGGTGCTGATGACACTGAACCAACACAAAGATATTATTCTGATAGTGATGGTGATGGCTATGGTGTTTCTTCTGATTTTATTGATGCTATTGCCAGCACGGGGATATACACAACCACCGTATCTGGTGATTGCAACGATAATAATAGCTCGATTCATCCGTTGGCTTTTGAAGGCTGTACTAATGATTGCATTGATAACGATTGTGATGGGAGTAGCGCAAATGGTTTTCTTTGTGGCAACTATAGCTATGCAAACATGCTGTCCATGGCCTCTTTACTACGAGGAAATAGCTCTAACGATTACCTCGGGGGGTATGTTTTGCCTGCTGGCGATGTAAATGGGGATGGCGTTGTAGACATTCTCATTGGCGCCCATCGAGAAGATGACACAGAAGATAACGAGGGCGCTGTTTATCTTTACTATGGAGAATCAGATTTTGATTTTGGCACGGCAACTTTTACAAAATTTATTGGTGAAGCCAATAATGATTATCTTGGTATTCGTATTAGTGCTCTTGGAGACTTAAACAAAGATGGACGTGATGATGTTTTCATGGGGGCTTATCGTCATGATGGAAACGCCATTTCTAATACAGGCGCTTCCTACGTCTATTATGGTGAAACAAACTGGGACGCAGAAATCAAATTAGACTCTGGAGACTATACCTTAAAATTTATTGGTGAGGCCGCTGAAGATGAAAGCACTGTGAACCAACATGCCAGTGGTGATGTTAATGGTGATGGGAATCTAGACTTGTTCATTAGTTCTGCTGGTCGCGATGATGATGGCTTGACTGATAATGGCGCCGCCTATCTTTACTACGGCCCCTTTACACAAGGCACTGTTAATCTATCACAAACAATGCCAACACGCGCCAAATTTATTGGTCCTGAAGATAATAGTAATTTTAGTTTTCGCGCCTCCATTGATGGTGATATTAATGCTGACGGGCATAGCGATGTTCTCATTGCAGCAAGCCTAGAAAACGCGAACAACCAAGAAGATGCGGGTGCGCTTTATCTTTTCTATGGCCCCATTAGTTCTGGTGAGCACAGAACCAATGAAGCTTCTGTGCGATTTCTAGGTGATAACAGTGGCGATAATGCCGGCTCAGATGCCGCTATGAACTGTGACATCAATAACGATGGCTATCAGGACATCTTGATTGGTGCTGATAATACAGACCACGATAGTGGAATCGATTCTGGCTCTGCATACCTTTTCTTTGGCCCTATTGGTTCCCCAGATGAACAAATAGAAATAAACCTCAGCAATGCTGATGTCATCTTTTTTGGCGAAGCCCCTGGGGACAATGCGGGCAACGCTGTAGCCTGTAATCACGATATTAATGATGATGGCTATGATGACATCCTCATAGGTGCTCCCATGGAAACCAATGGCGGAAAGGGAAAAGTGTATCTCATACATGGACGTGAAGCAAATCACTTTGATCCTAACACATCACTTGCGAGTGCTGACTTAAGTTTCATCGGAAATGAATCTGGTGGTTATTTTGGCAATACTCTTTCCTTTGCAGGCGATGTGAATGCCGATGGTTTTGAAGAAATCCTTGTCAGCGCTTATTACGAAGACAATGGCGCCATAACAAATGCTGGCGCTGCTTATTTGATAACAATACCGGAATAAAGAACTCGAGACATTCGAGACATCGAGACAATCGTACATTTTACCTTCTGCCGCCCATCAGTCTTAATATAAAGAGAAAGAGATTGATAAAATCAAGATAGAGCATGAGCGCCCCACCAATGGCCATACGCTTTAAACCTTCTTCATTGGCTGCATTTTGGTGATAGTAGTTTTTCAATTTTTGTGTGTCATAGGCTGTGAGAATAGTAAACACACCCACACCAATAAGACTAATAACATAATCCATCATAGCGGATTGCATGAAAAAATTTGCCACCATAGCAATGATCAAACCAAACAATGCCATGCGTGCAAAATAGCCAATGCCACTCAAATCTTTTTTTGTGACATAGCCGTAAAGAGCCATGGCGCCAAAAGTTCCTGCTGTGACAAAGAAAGCTTGTGCGATTGTACCAACAGCATAAATCAAAAAAATCGCGGACAAGGTTAAACCATTTAATGCTGAATACACCAAAAACATTGTGAGCAGTTTAGTGGCAGAAGCCCCTTTTCTGAGTGCCACACCAAACCAAATGACTAATGCTAATTCACCTATAATCAAAACCCAGAGCAAGGGCGTGCCAAAAATAAGCCCCAGCAATGCCTCACTTTGAATAGTCACTGCCGAAGCAATCCCAGTTATGCCTAAACCAAAGGCCATCCAGGTGAAAATCTGCGTCATGAATTGTGTGAGCCCAGAGGCTTTGGTCTCTGTTGCTACTTCAGAACCAGTGGCTTTGATTCTTTCTTTCCAATATTCATTCCGTTCATTTTTATCCCAATAATTTTCAGACATTACAAACTCCTTTTCGCTGTACGCTGTACGCTGTACGTAATTTAATCACGCTTTACAGGAAGTCAAGGGGAATGGTAGTGACAAGCCATGCCCATCACAGCATACATAGGCTTTGGCTCTAATTTAGGTGATTTATTGGATAATCTTGAAAAGGCTTCGCAGCATATGGCGGCTCATCCTGAAATCACCCTCAAACGGCTTTCTAAACTCTATGAAACCGAACCACTAAAGAAAGAGCATGATGAAAAACATCCGTGGTACCTTAATTGTGTCATGGAAATTGAAACAAGCCTGACACTGCATAAACTCTTGCAAGCACTGAAAAACATTGAGCACACAATGGGACGACGCACGCGTAGTCGTTGGCAACCGCGTAATGTGGATTTAGATATTCTCTTTTTTGGCGATGTTATCTATGAAGATAAAGAGCTTCATATTCCACACCGCTCTCTGGCTGAAAGAAATTTTGTTTTAAAACCCTTATGTGATCTGATTCCTGGTTTTATTCACCCAGAATTTAACATGACTCTACAAGATATTTTTGCTAGCTCACAAGACCCTTTACTGGTAAGAGAACTAAATAATACTGGAATAACATGATACTAAAATTATTCATAATCATTCTCATTTCTTACTTTCTAATCAAATTCATTTACAAACAAGATAAAAAACGCTTTAAAAGAAATGCTGTACAGAGTAATAACTCTCAACAAATTGAAGAACTTTTATCGTGCCCCGTATGCACCACTTTTTTTCAAAAAGATCAGGGCATAAAAAAGAAAAACAGGGTCTTCTGTAGTGAAGATTGTGCTTCAAAGTAGAAAGACGTCAGACATCAGACGTCAGATATCAGTATCATACTGAGGTCTGAAGCCTGAAACCTGAAGCCTAAAAAATATGCAAATTTTTATCGATTCAGCAGACATCAATGAAATTAAAGAAGCCAATGACATGGGGGTTGTGGATGGTGTGACCACCAACCCAAGCCTTGTAGCAAAAACAGGCCGTAAATTTGATGAAGTCATTAATGATATTTGTGCTGTTGTGGATGGCCCTATTTCAGCTGAAGTAATTTCTTTAGATGCTGATGGCATGTTTAAAGAAGCTGTTGCCAACGCAAAAATTCATAAAAACATTGTTGTCAAAATTCCCCTCACAACAGAGGGATTAAAGGCTGTCAAAAGATGTACTGCTGAAGGCATTAAAACAAATGTAACGCTCTGCTTTTCTGCCAATCAAGCCATATTAGCAGCTAAAGCAGGCGCGACATATATTAGCCCCTTTGTCGGCCGACTCGATGATATTACCCATATTGGCATGGAGCTCATTGAACAAATTTGTACTATTTACCATAACTATGATTTTACAACAAAGGTTCTTGTTGCCAGCATCCGCAGCCCTTTGCACGTTCTGGAAGCAGCTCTCATGGGAGCTGACGTTTGCACAATTCCTTTAAATGTCATTAAACAACTTGCCCAACACCCGTTAACAGATATTGGCATTAAAAAGTTTCTTGCTGACTGGGAAAAAGTACCTCAATAATTTCTAGAACAGGATCGCGGGTTCGCTGGATCGCTGGTTCGCAGGATTATTCCGGCGAACCAGAGAACCTGAGACCCCGAGAACCCGCTCAAAAAAAGGATTCATATGACAGATATATTAGAAACAACGGATAAAGAATTTAATAACTATATCCCTCAAGAGCCAAAAAAGAATAAGTCAGGTTGTGGCTGCCTTGCCATTGGTTTTTTTGCTCTTATTCTCCTTTTTCTTCTTCCTATCATTGGAGGAGGCATTTATCTCTATACACTCGATGATGCCGACATTGGTTCACTCGTTGTAAAAGTTGCCAAACACCCCTCTTTTGTAGAGGGCTTTAAAGAGGAAATCATGACAAACAAGGAGCTTCCTGAAAACCAAAAAGTCATGTTACTCGGCATCTATGATAATTTTCTGGCAAAATACGACAGCCTCTCCCCAGACAAGAAAGAAAAAGTTAATAAAAACATCTTTATTGTACTAAAAAAACTGCTCACTGAAGCTGACAAATACGACAAAGCACCACCACCAGAATTTGTGGAGCTTATCGCCATACTGAGTATGGATGATGACTTTATTAATATCGTCAATAAAATGGAAGAGCAGGTTAAAAAAATAGAAGAAATGCAAAAAACAGGCGAGCTTCCTGAAACGCTTACCCAAAACCCGGCAAGCAAAACAACCAGCTCAATAGGCCAAGACTCTGAACCGGAAACAACAACCCTGCCAGAGCCAGAGCCAATAGATAATACAACTACAGAAGATTATGACTTTTAATCTGTCCTAATCACAAACATATGAGCATTCTCAATTTTTCAAAATCATCGCACGTGAGCATCGCCAATTCAATAGAAGACAGGGCACAAAAGAGCAGAAACAAAAATGGCTGTGCGGGATGCTTCACAGGATGCTTATCCGTCCTCATTATCTTATGTCTTTGTCTCGGCGGTCTTTATTGGTATCTTTATACAATGGATAAAGACGAATCATTAGGTTGGATTGCTGTTAAACTTTTAAAAAACCAAACTATAAATATCAATGTTTCAGCTCAAGTTGATAATAATGACAAGCTTGATCAACATGATAAAATGTCTATAAAAATTAGCTATGATCGTTTTCTTGAAGAATATGACACTTTTTCAGAAGATAAAAAAAGAGATGTTAAAATAAACTTAGGACGCCTATTGAAAAAGTTTATACGATCGCCTCAATCTGTCACCACAACACCGCTTCAACCAGAAATAATAAACTTATTGAATTTGTTGGCCCCTATTCAAGAAATCAAAAACCAAGATAGTTTTGAAATATCGCCCGCCACGCTCTAAGCAGCTCTTAGTCCACTTCCCAGGTATCTCCAGAATTAAGCAACTGATTCAAATCAACAGCTTTCTTTTTTTCTTTAGCATGCTTAATTTGCGCGTGAAGTTGTTCCTCATAGGCGGGCCTATCAACCTGTCTAATAATGCCAATGGGAACAGGATATTGTGGCAAGGTAAAACGACTCAGCATAAACGCTAAATTAGGACTCTCTGCATGAGCGTCGTGTTTTAAAACATCTGCTTCTGTAATCCCATTTTCTCCTATGCGAACAACTTTGAGTTCTGTCTTATCTAAGACAATCCCTTTATCTTTGTTTTGGCCAAAAATCATGGGTTCGCCGTGCTTCAAGACAAGCTGATTATCATCGCGAAATTCTTTGCCTGTAATTTGCTCATGCGTTTTGTTATTAAAGATCACGCAATTTTGTAGAATTTCAATAAAGGCAGTTCCTTTATGCTTAGCAGCGGCAACAAATATTTCGGTCATCATTTTGGGATTTGTATCTGTCACACGCGCATAAAAAGAGGATTCAGCACCAATACAAAGCGAGGCAGGGTTAAAGGGTTGCTCCAGGCTGCCAAAAGGAGACGATTTTGTTACAGCGCCTTGTTTTGTTGTGGGAGAATACTGTCCTTTTGTTAAGCCATAAATCTCATTGTTAAAAACAAGATATTTTAAACCGATATTGCGCCGTATGGCATGGATAAAATGATTGCCACCAATGGATAAAGAATCGCCATCACCCGAAATAACCCACACATCGAGTTTGGGATTGGCTGTTTTAACCCCAGTGGCCACAGCCACAGCACGACCATGAATGGTGTGAAATCCATACGTATCAACATAATAGGGAAAGCGAGATGAACACCCAATGCCAGAAACAAAGACAACATCATCTTTATTTTTTTCCAGTTGAGCCAAAGCATTTTGAACAGAGACCAAAACAGCATAATCACCACAACCAGGACACCAACGCACAGCCTGGTCAGTCATAAAGTCTTTACGTGTTATTTTTTTTTCTTCTGTAATTTTTTCTGCAGTGCTCATAAGTCATCTCCTGCCAATAAACTTGCAAAGTGCCATTTGAGTTCACCAATCATAAATGGCTGACCTTGTATTTTATTATACTTGAGGAAATTAGTATTGTGAAATTGTGATTGTAAAATACAATGTAGTTGACCTAAATTTAATTCACACACAACTACTTGTTTAAAATTATTTATTATTTTTTTAAGATTCTCTGGGAAGGGGTTGAGGTAATTAATGTGTGCTAAACTGACTTTATTCCCTTCTGCTTGCATTTCGGTGACCGCTGTTAGCAAAGAACCAAATGTGCCGCCCCAACTTATTACTAATAAATCACCTGTCTTATTACCAATAAGTTTTTGATCGGGAACGAGCTCCACAACGCGCTCAACTTTTTCAGCACGGATACGCACCATGAATTCATGGTTTTGCGGAACATAGCTTACATGACCAGAGCGATCATCTTTTTCCAAACCACCAATACGATGCGCTAAATCAGGCATGCCAGGCACACACCATTCTCGGGCCAATGTTTGCTGATCGCGTTTATACGGCATGTATGGTTTTTTGTTTATTTTGGGAACGCGGGACTCAATCGGTGGGTATTTGTCCATGTCAGGAATCAACCACGGCTCTGACCCATTTCCTAAATAACCATCTGTTAATAAAATCACAGGCGTCATGTACTCTACAGCTATTTTGGCAGCCTTCAGTGTATACTCAAAACAATTACCCGGTGTTGAGGCGGCAATAACCGGCAGCGGACATTCGCCATGACGACCATACATGGCTTGCAATAAGTCTGATTGTTCTGTTTTTGTGGGCAAGCCTGTTGAGGGACCTCCTCGTTGTACATTGACAATAACTAAAGGTAACTCTGCTATAACAGCCAAACCAATAGCTTCTGCTTTAAGAGACAAGCCAGGCCCAGACGTTGTTGTGAAGGCTAAATCGCCCGCATAAGCGGCTCCTATAGCCATGCAAATACCACCAATTTCATCTTCTGCTTGGATTACTTTGACCCCAAACTCTTTGTATTTTGCCAGTTCATGTAAAATATCTGATGCGGGTGTAATGGGATAAGATCCTAAAAAGGCATCGCGGTCCGCTTTTTGAGAAGCCGCTACAATACCTAAAGCAACGGCTTGATTTCCAGAAATTTGTCTATAAACACCCTTTTTAATTTTCGCAGGACGAATTTTATAATTTACGGAAAAGAGCTCAATGGTTTGCGCATATGTATAACCAGCTCTAAGCACTTTAACATTAGCGTCAATGATATCAGGTTTTTTCTCAAATTTTTTCTTTAAATATTTTTCTGTATTTTGAAGCGGCCGATTAAAAAGCCAAAACATGATACCCAAAGCAAACATGTTTTTACAACGATCCTTCCCTTTTAAATCAAGGGTTGTTTCTTTAAGTGTCTCCCGGGTCATTGCACTGATGGGAGCTTGAATAATGCGATAAGAAGAAACAAGATCTGTCTTTAAGGGATCTTCTTCCATTTCTGCTTTTTGCAACTCGTCTTCAGTCCAGGCATCCATATCAATAACAATGGTAGCCCCTTTACGTATGTGACGAATGTTGGCTTTAAAGGCCGCTGGATTCATTGCCACCAGAGCATCTGCCGTATCACCCGGCGTATGGACATCGACACTACCTATTTGTACTTGAAAGCCTGAAACCCCAGCTACGGTTCCCGCAGGGGCTCTAATTTCGGCAGGGTAATCAGGAAAAGTTGCTAAATCGTTACCAAAAACAGCTGACTCGTCAGAAAACATACTACCAGTCAACTGCATACCATCACCAGAGTCGCCCGCAAATTTAATTGTGACTTTCTCTAGCTCGTGGCACTCAGGTTCTGAGCTCATCGACAGTTCCCTTCGCTAAAAAGCCTTTTTAAGGCTTGTAATATTTTGATTTTTCTAGCTTTTTTATGCTATTCTTTTACACCTTGTTGTTTGCGTCTCGCATCATATTGCACTCCATCACCTTTGTAAACCTAGAA
>JAHJDR010000222.1 GCA_018812345.1 bacterium
TCCATCATCACATTCTTCGCTTGTATCAATAAACCCATCACCACAAATACCAAAGATATCTGGCGTAGGATCTATGCCTCCATCAGAATTGTCAGCAACAAGTCCTCCTGAACCACTACAAGCGCTGAACAAGAATAAACTAATAAAAACCATAATAAATAGATAAAGTTTTGTTTTCATGCTGATCTATAAAGCAAGTTTCATGCCGTATCAGCAACTTGAAACCCTTTTTATTTTTAATGATTTCATTATGTTATGGGCTTTTAAACAAGAGAGGCACTGAAAAGCACGTGGTTTTCTCACTTTGAGAATTATTTTTGATAAAAACTAGCAACATTTTCATCCGACCATCGATACAGGAATTGCCTAGGGTTTAGGTCAAGTAAAATACTATTATTTAGTATTGCTATTATGACAATAAATTCGTTAAAGGCGCGGTATCAGTCCTTATATTATTTGCCTAATTGGGGACTCACACAAATTAGTTAACAACAGCTTTGAATACCGACATGAATGAGCTACGCGTCACATGCTGGAGAAGACCTTTTAACTCGCTTCCAGCGGGTAACAACACCTCTTGCGCTCAAAAATCCAAAAAATCCGTTTTACACAATTTTAAAGGAGGGTTGTCATGCATCCCATAAGCCCCGCACTACCAACATTATTTACTGTATCTGGGTTTAATACGACTTTATCTTTTAGCGTGCCTGGTAAGCTTGCTGCCCCTGAAACTGACCAGGCTTTAGCAACCAGCGCATCTCCTTGGCTTGAACTTTCAAATGAGCCGACAGGCTATTGGAGTCATTCAGGTACACCAATCAGCACGCATGGCCCTGTTCACATTCCTGACCCTGCCAAACTTGGTCCGAAAACCACAGCAGGTGCTTTAGGTGCTGCAGGACTGGCTAGTATTATTGCCATGCCATCAATTGCCAAAGCCGATCCTGGTGTCGTAGCAAATGAAGAACCAATACAACACGAAACTTTTGAAGCACATACCGAAGTTGATCCCAACCCCCAAGACTGGCATCTGGACACTCCCACCTTTGTCATTGCTTTATTAGCTGGTGCTCTAGGTCTTCTGGGGATAAAAAAAGCAACTCAATTCCTAACAAGAAGCTCTAAAGAAGTGGATGCTGATACTGCTTTCTTAAACACAATTGCCAATGATAATGGTGTAAAGGCCTTTACTGATTTTCTTTACGGTTTAGAAAAAATTCCAGCTGCCATTGCAAAAGTTGCTAATGATCCCAACGCACCTTTAGGCGCTGGATGGTTTTATTCTTCAGATAATCCATTAATGAAGCCCTTTCTGTGGTTAACTCAAAATGGAACAACACCCTTAAGCGAAGATGATAAATCGCGTTTATTAGAATTTGCCGCTATTCCTGACTTTATTAGAACACCATTGGTTGCTTTACGTTACTCGCTCATGATTGGTCAGTTAAAATCAAATTTAGAAAAAACCAAAACAGTCGCACAAGAACGACAACTATATTACTCAGCAAAAATCTATTCTGAAATCACTCGTGCCGGGTTAACAATCGCAGATTTTTCAACAAGCATGGTGGCCTCAGCCTTTATGCTCGATAGCCAGTGGAAAGAAGCCATGATGTGCTTGGCTGCATCGCACGTTTTGAGGACTGTAACAGGTGTCTCCATGGCTGTTGCTGGTTTTTTTAACTACAAAGATGCCAACATTGAAGACAAAATAAAAGGTGAGGCTGCAGCAGATAAGGGAGAAGAATACAATTCAAGAAATCCCGAAGTGGTAAGGCGAGCTCTGGAAGGTATGGCTATTTCTGCGGCAATGGTTGCTGTCGAATTATATGTATTAAATGATTTTGCGAATGGGTTTGAAGAAGGCTCGGGTGTGAAAGAACAAGTCGCTCTGCTAAAAAGTTCTGCAGCAGCTACAATGCCCATAGTCTTAAGTCTAGCACTGGGTGCCTGGCAGTCTGCAGCTGCTGTAAAAGGTGCGAGAGCTAACAGCAAAGGTTTGGCCAAAGCTAAATCTGGAAAAGAAAGAAA
>JAHJDR010000031.1 GCA_018812345.1 bacterium
CCGCCCCGAGAGCACGATGCATGGGTAAACAAATCAAAATAATTGATTTAGCTACAAATATGATTCGATTATGTGGCTTTGAACCAAATAAAGATATAAAAATAGAGTATACTGGACTGAGACCTGGTGAAAAGCTCTATGAAGAGCTGTATGATGAAACAGAAAAAGTCTGTGCCACAAAACACCCTAAGATAAATATGGCTATTGGTATATCATATGATCATGATAGGCTCATGAAAAAAATTAATACATGCATTTTACATGTCAAACAGGGCAAAGATAAAAACGATCTCACGACTTTATTGACAGATATTGTGGGAACATACCAAGTTCATTCACTTTTAGATGCAAGTTAAGAGCTTAGGTGTGTGTGACTTTAGCAAGAAATTTTTATAGGAGAGAGGCATTGATGACATCGGAAAACAGAGAACTGGATTTTGATATAGTAGATCTAGTTATTTTATTTTGGAAAAGAAAAATACTTATTATTAGTCTTGTTTTTATGTTTACGGCAGCGGCTATTATTGTAAGTTTCTTATTGCCGGAAATCCATCGATCTTCAGCGCTTATCATGCCCTTACAAGAAACTACTGGCATGTCTTCGATAGGAGGGGGATTAGGGCAGATTGCAAGCATGACTGGACTTGGCATGGGAATGTCATCACCCAACGCTAAGATTATGGCCATACTTAAAAGCAGAACACTCGCAGAGAACGTTATTAATCAATTAGATCTGACAAAAGTTTTTTTTGAAGAACAGTGGGATGGTGTTGAAAAAAAATGGAAAGTGCCGTTTGGTGGCAAAGCAATCAATATGGAAAAGGCAGTCTTGAAATTTAAGAAGTTTCATGTGTCTTTTGAAGAACAAGAAGAGTTGTCTACGATTAAAATAAATGCTGATTTTATAGATTCTAAACTAGCGGCTAAGGTTGCTAATGTTGTTGTAGCGGAACTCCAAAAAATGTTAAATGAAAACGCCTTTTCTGTTTCCAAGAAAAACAGAGTGTTTATTGAAGAACAATTAAAAGCCAATAAAATTGATTTTTTTGAATCTGCTAAGGAAGTTTCTGAGTTTTATAAAGAAAATCAAATCACAGTTAATGAGGCAACCATAGATGTTAATATTGAAGAATTAGATGTTTATTCAAGCAACGAAACAGCTGACCCGGAATTTCTTGAGGAAAAAATTAAGACATTAGATAAAAAGAAAGAGGAAATAAATGCTGTCATTCAACAAACGGAGATTAAAGAAGTTCCTTTACAAGTTTATTTGTCATATCTTGAGTTGAGAAGAATAATGGTTGGTAAAGTTAATGAGCTTCTCACAACACAATTTGAAATGGCCAAAATTGAAGAAGCCAAAGAAGGTTTGAGTTTTAAAGTTATTGATCCAGGTGTTGAAGCCCTCCAAAGATACAAACCTGAAAGAAAGAAAATTGTTATTGTGGTTTTTTTGATTGGTTGTTTTATATCTGCATTTTTAACCATTGGGTTTGAGTTTTTGGCGAAGTTTCGAAAAGAACTTAAAGCACGAGATCTTGAATAAGTAGATAATACATTGTTGATCACAGAAGAGATAGTTTAGGAGATTCCTTTATGCGTGAGTTGTTTGCTACTAAGAAACGATTTTGTAATTTTTTGGTTCTGATTCTTATTTTTCTGTTTATTGTAGAACCTGCTATGGCAGCCCCTTCGCAATATGGTTCTGTTAAGAAAAGTGATGCTTTGCTGAGCAACACATCAACGAATAAATCAGAGCAAGTACAAAGCGTCACTAACCTAGGTGTAGTAGAACAGGGTAGTTTGCAATCAAATAAACTGTTTGATCAAAAAGCCAATATGTTGAATCTGTTGGGGCAACCAATTCAGGTTCACGTGTTAGGTGATGTTGTTGCTCCTGGTGTAATTGATACAACGCTTTCAACACGTGCTTCAGAATTGATTCAGATGGCGCAGCCCAAAAGAAATAATGTGCGGTTATTTCAAGTGCGTCATGAAAATGAAACAACCAAATACTATGACCTCTATCAATACTATTTCTTTGGCAATCTAAAACATAATCCTTACGTAAAGGATAATGATGTTGTGTTTGTGCCTGAAGAAAGAGGGGCTATTCGTATTGAAGGGCCTGTCAAAAGAACAGGTGTGTTTGAGATTGGTTGGGAAAAAAACTTGTATCAAATTATTCAGTTGGCGGGCGGTTTTACACGAGCGTTGTCTAAAGAAAATCCTCTAAAAATAATTCGTTATTCTGAAACTGGAAAAAAACAATTATTGGAAGTGAGTTATAAAACAGATGCGTTGAGACAGTTTAGAATAAGAAATGGTGATATCATTATTGTGCCAGATGTACTAAATGCCAATAAACGTTTCGATTATAGCATTGAAACACTGCCTGGAGAGAACCTTGTTTATCCCACTTCTGTTGCCGATGTTTTTGTTATTGGCTCTGTGTTAAATCCTGGTCCCTATCCCTATAAATCGCAGTTGACTGTAAAGGACTATGTTGGTTTTGCAGGAGCGCAATCCAATGCCCATTTATCAAATGTAAAGATTCTTCGAAATGGCAATAAAAAAGGAAAGCGCCTTGATGCTCAAGTAGATGCTGGAGATGTGATAATAGTACGCGAAAAGAATACTGATCAATTTGTTAAATACCTTGGCATAGCGTCAACAATCTTAAGTGTAACTTTATCAACAATTGTGATTAGACGCTATATGCAGGATTAATCTAAATGATCCGATGAGCCGACGAGTCTATGCGCCGAGGATAGACCTGTTTATGGGACTGGGGCCTATGTGAATTTGCTAAGTTTTTTATCAACTCTAGCTCGTTTGGCTAGTTCAAGAAGTCTTTTCTTATTTAGTTTTTTGTGATGGGCAGCTTTTAGTAATTCTTCAATATCTAACAAGTCTTGTGGCCCACCGGCTTTAAGCTTTAAAACAATCAAATCTTCGATTTTAGCTATAGGAATTGTTGTTTCTAAAAATTCAATTTCTTCTGCATGCTTTATTGCTTCATTTTGCCAATCCCAAAAGACAGGAATGAGATCAATGAGTTCATTGCCATCATTGTCATAAACTCTGACCAAACCATTAATAGGATCAAAACGATCCGATTTAAATTTCTTAATTTTGTAATCTTTGGGAAAGGAAAATAGTTTTGAAAAATCAGAGTCAGGATCAGCGCTAATCAAAAAATCAATATCCTTTGTAGCTCTTGGACGAGATCTTGCGGAAACGGCCATCCCACCAATCATCGCATAACCTTTAATGTCTCCCTTCTCTTTTGATTTTTTTAGAATTTTAGAGATTTTTTTTAGGCTTTTTGCCAAATCTTTCATTTTTTTCCTTCTTTTTTATAGCACAGTTTAATGCAAAAGCGAATTGTGAAAGCTCCAGTGCGATTTGGAGCTTGCGAGCGACACTCATTTTGGCATATTTTTTAAAGGATTCTATTTCAAGTTGTGTCCTGATATCCATGAATTCATCACTCCCTCTTCAATGAAATAATCATTTCTTCTTCCTCAAGAGTATCATCATCTGTATCACAGGTCAGTTTTACAGTGACATAGAGTTCTGTATCAGATGAAGCACCTGCTTTGTACACCGTGCCTTCTGAACAGTAATATAGATTTTTTGTGCCTTCATCATCTGAGCCGCAGGTTACGGCCGTATAATCTGTTTCACTATCTGTTGTTGTACGATCTGAGCAACCTAGTAGTAGCTCATTTTCTTCTAAAGAATCATTGTCATCAGGGGTTGTTACGGCAGGAGCATTACAGGCTGTGCCTGCTATGAGAATAGTAAGGCTGTCGAAAGTTGTTGGGCCTGTACTTTCGTCACAGTCAGCATCACCACCGCTATCATCACCGCCATCATCATCTGTTCCATCGCCACTACTGTCAAAATCAACAGCTGTGCCACCACAGCCCATCATCATGAGACCAGAGTGAACTGTTAAAGCGAGAAATAAAAACAATAAAAAAAATCGTAAAAACTTCATAATAATGACCTCGGTGCTATTATAACGCTATTGAGAGTTATTTGCAATTGGTCTGTTACTGGTGTGTGTTCTTGATGTTTAATGTGGGAAATATTAACGTGCTATCGTCTAGCGTCTAGCGTATTATTGGCACCCCAACGACAGACGACAGACGCTAGACGGACAAAGGGGTTACTATGAAAGCTATCAGAATACACAAACATGGCAAAGAAGACGTTTTACAAATTGATGATATTCCTGAACCAGAACCTCAGGCTGGAGAAGTAAAAATAAAGATTAAGGCCTCCTCGTTGAATCATATGGATCTTTGGGTGCGCGATGGAATACCTGGTATTGCCCCATTACCACTTATCTTAGGTTGTGATGGAAGTGGTGTTGTTGTCGCTTGTGGTGAAAGCGTACGTCACGTCGCAATAGATGAGCGTGTTTTTATCCATCCTGTATTGAGTTGTGGTGAGTGTGCTGCTTGTAAACAAGGACTTGAAAATCATTGCCGTTATATGCAGCTTTTTGGAGAGCATGTGAATGGGACGCATTGCGAATATATTTGCGTGCCGGAAAAAAATGTGATTAAACTTGATGAGTCTATTTCCTTTGAAGACGCTGCGGCTTTCCCTTTAGTTTTTCTCACCGCTTGGCACATGTTAGTATACAATGGAAAAGTAAAAAAGGGGAGTCGTGTTTTGGTCATGGGAGGTAGTAGTGGCGTTGGTTCCGCAGCGATTCAAATAGCCAAACACCATGGTGCGTTTGTCATGACCACAGTGGGGTCTGATGAAAAAAAACAATTGGCTGTAGAGCTTGGTGCTGATGCCGTGATTGATCATTACAATGAATCGATTTCAAAGCGTGTGAAAGAACTGACTGAGAAGCAAGGCGCTGACATTATTGTTGAGCATGTTGGTGAAAAAGTTTGGGCTGAGTGTTTGAAGGCTTTAGGTATGAGTGGTCGCTTAATCACGTGTGGGGCAACTACAGGCCCCATGATTTCAATGGATTTAAGACATCTTTTTATTAAGCAACAACAATTGATTGGTTCTACAATGGGTAATCTTAATGAGCTGAGAGAACTACATGCCCTCATGGCCTCAAAGGCTCTTAAACCATTGGTGGGTAAGGTTTTCCCTTATGGCGCTGTTCGCGAAGCGCATCAATACTTGGCTGATTCCAAGCACTTTGGGAAGGTTGTGTTGTGTTGGTAGAGAAGAGTTGCGTGCTATCGTCTATCGTCTATCGTAGTAGGGGTATCAATAATACGCTAGACGCCAGACGCTAGACGCTAGACGATTTAGTATTGACTTTGTTCCCCATATCTATAACAATTTTTTAATGATCAGAGAATGGATGAAAAAAATAGTTGGCGTCAAAATAGCCTTGTTTATTACGGTTTCTCTACTGTTTACAGTAACGTTAAGCTTATTTGTCCTTTCAGGACTTTCCCAAGAGTTTCTGGCTACAAATGATAGTCTCACGCTCATTGCTCTCTTTTTATTGTTTTTTATTTTCTTTCAAACAGCGCTTGTTCTTTTGGGCGTTGGTCTTTTTGTGTCTCGCCCGATTCAGAAAATTATACAATCCATGAAACGTGTGAGTCAGGGAGATTTATTAGAAAAGTGTGATGTGTCTTCTTCAGATGAATTAGGCGAACTCTGTGATAATTTTAATCTCATGTTACAAAGCATTAAGGACAGCCACAAGAAAAGGCAAGATGTTGAAACACGACTGACTGTTGCAGAAGAGGGGCTTAAATACAAGATTGCCCTAGAAGAAAAAACAAAAATTATTGAGCGCATGAATAAAGAATTATCAAGTGCTTTTGATGATGTGAGTTTGCTCTATACGGTGTCACAATATTTAAATTCTGTTCTTGATATCGATGAACTTATTAGTCGTGTGCGCGCTATTTTTGAAGATAAGTTTAAATGCGATAGTTTTGCTCTTTATTTTCTTATCCCAAAACGAAATGCTTTTCATTTAGCTGTTTATAAAGGCTTGCATGAGGATGTTTTGACAAAAGGTCTGTGTATCCAGTCAAATATGGGTATTGTTGGAAAAACATACGTGGGAAATCGCAGTGTTTATATTAATGATCTTGAAAAATGGTCTGTTGTAAACAGAGCGGCTTCTGAAATTCATTTTACAGGTTCTGTGTTTTCCGTTCCTTTAAGAATTCGTGATACAGCAATGGGTGTCATAAGTGTCTGTCGTCGTCAGGAAAATGGGTTTTCACCAACAGACAGACAATCTTTAGAATCCATTGCCAGTCAGTTGGCTGTTGCCTTTGATCGCGCACAACTTTATACCAAGACACGTGAACTCTCTGTGCGCGATGAACTTACAGGTGTTTTTAACAGGCGTTATTTTCATCAAATGCTGCATCGTGAGTTTCAGAGAGCAAAACGTTATCAGCGTTCGCTATCTCTTCTCATGATTGACGTGGATCATTTTAAACAATTGAATGATGCTTTTGGGCACACGACAGGCGATCTTGTTTTAAAGAAAATAGCAAAATTAATTGGTAGTAATCTTCGTGAAGTTGACGTGTTATCTCGTTATGGTGGTGAAGAGTTTGTTGTGCTTCTTTCTGATACAACCATGAGTAATGCTGTTAAAGTTGCTAATAAGCTCAGGAAGGTGATTAAAAATTTCCAGTGGAGCGATATTATTCCGTGTAAAATTGATGGTGGTATAAAAAAAGCTGATAAGACTATTAGTATTGGTGTTGCCGCTTTTCCAGAAAGTGTATCGCGAGAGGAAGACGTGATCGATTTTGCTGATAAAGCCTTGTATCAAGCCAAAAAAGATGGGCGAGATCTTGTTCGTACAGCCCCTTTAAAACAAAGCAATGAAGATGTGTCTGAAGTTGCTCAAGTGAGTTAGCAAGATCACGATTGACAGCCTTGATACACTGTGTCAAAAACCAATAACCGATAACCGATAACCGATAACCGAAAGGGAGTGTTACATGAATTTCAAATTATTATTAGATGAAGCTATTAATCGTGGAGAAAAAATTAAAACAGAGGTTCTTGCAGAGGTATTAAAATCAAAGGCAATCAAGGAAATAGTCTCAAACAAAAATTTTATTAGCGCTGTAACGCGTATTATTGAGACAAAAGATGAAGTGAAAAAGGTCATTGATAAACAAGTCAAAACAATTTTTGATGTGATGGATGTTCCCACGCAAAAAGATATGTTGAATATAACAAAGCAGCTGAAAAAATATGAGCAGTTATTGTCTAAATTTACAGGTCATAAAGTTAGTACAAAGCCTGTAAAGAAAGCACAAAAAGTGGCTAAGAAGAAAGTTGCTAAGAAGAAGACTGTTACTAAGAAGAGGGTCGCTAAAAAACCAGCGCCTAAGAAAAAGGTTCCTGCTAAAAAGAAAACCCTTCGAAAAGCTCCAGGCAAGCAAAAGAAAACAACGACAAAGACGGTTAAAAGAATGAAGCCATTGAAGAAGGTGAAGAAGAAATAGTTTGTCGTACTGCGTAGTGCGTACAGCGTTGTGCGTATAGTGATAGAGTTATACAATAGCCGCAAGGTCATCAAAAGCCTTTCGGCTTTTTTTTGTTGAAAACATGTAAACGATCGTTTACAGGCATGCTATAGAGGTGTTCAGATGGAAAATAAAAAAGATTTAATCATATATCCAGAGACAACAGAATTTTTACTTTATCAGACTGAAGATGGAAAAGCATGTCTGGAAGTTAGATTAGAAAATGATACAGTATGGCTAGCTCAAGCTCAAATGGCAGATCTGTTTCAAACAACGAAACAGAACATTAGCTTACATTTAAAAAACATATTTGAAGATGATGAGTTAGAAGAAAATCAAGTTGTCAAGGAATCCTTGACAACTGCCACTGATGGTAAAAACTATGTTACAAAATTTTATAACCTCGAAGCAATTATTGCTATTGGTTACAGAGTACGATCAAAAAGAGGCACACAATTTCGTCGTTGGGCAACGGAAAGACTTAATGAGTTTCTGGTTAAAGGATTTACAATGGATGATGACCGCCTCAAACAAGTCACAAATATTGGCGATGATTATTTTGATGAAATGCTGGAACGAATTCGAGACATTCGTTCGAGTGAAAAACGGTTTTATCAAAAGATTAGAGATATTTATAAACTAGCAGCTGATTATAATCCTAAAGCTGAGGAAACGTTAGAGTTCTTTCAGATTGTGCAAAATAAGCTACATTATACTGTCTCTGGAAAAACGGCGGCTGAACTCATTTCTGAAAGAGCAGATGCTGTAAAAAATAATATGGGCCTAACTTCATGGCGAGGTGTAAAAGTACGAAAAAGTGATATCACTATAGCTAAGAATTATCTTAATAAAGAAGAATTAGAAGGGCTGAATCGTATTGTCTCCATGTATCTAGATTTTGCTGAAGATCAAGCAAAACACAGAAAACAGATTTTTATGCAAGATTGGAAAAATAAATTAGATGCCTTTTTACAATTAAATGAGAGAGAAATATTAGATAACGCAGGCAAAGTAAGTAAAGAAGTTGCTGATCAATTAGCATTGGAGCAATATGAAGTTTATCACAAACAAAGATTATTCACTGAGGCAAAAGAAGAAGATGAGAAAGATTTTGAAGAAGCTGTAAGCAAAGTGAAACAGCTTGAAAAAGAACAAAAAGATGAGAAGTAATTTATCGGAAGCCGTTGAAGAAAAGGGTGAAGAAGAAATAGTTTGTCGTACTGCGTAGTGCGTACAGCGTACTGCATATAGTGAACAATGGCTGGATTGCCACGATTTGCGATTTAAATTGCCAATAGCTAATTGTCATTTGCTTATTGCCAATAATGAACACAGCTAATCTTACGAAAACAAGCCCCCAGCCTTAACGTCATTATGACGGAGTTGAGCTGATGCTCGCCTGCCCCGTTTATGGGGTCACTCATCTCTCGTCACTAGACACTGGACACTGGACACAGAACACTGAACACTAGACAAACGTACCCTGGAACTCTGAAACTGAGGAACCTCGGTACTATCTAGACTGGCGACTTTAGTACCCACGTATTTAATGGAAACTGTCATTACGGGGAGAATAACCCCAGAATAAATCCTACAAACAATCTAGAATCAAATAAACCTATTAATATTAAATGCTTGCAGTTGTAAAAAAAACGACAGGTTGGCCTCATTATTGCTTTATAGAAAGGTATGAAAGGTGCAAAAAAGACATTGGACAACACAATATTTGATACACTTGATAATACATCAAATTCACAATGCTGTTCACAATTAACTTTGGAAACAATCACAGAATTAGAATTAGCCCTCACAAATTCAGCTATAGGCTATGAATATGCAAAAGTGGCTTTAGATAGTGTTGGTACTTTTGATATGGTGGCTGATAATCTTATTGTTGAAATTGAGAAGTATAAAAATGAATATTTTCATGCCCGTCATAAATTAGAGAGAATTGACAAAGGTCGTCTAGGCGTTCTTGAAAATAACCTCAAAGCGCAAAAATTGATGATGTTTGAATCATCTGCCTGTCTTCACTAAAAAATATCCAATACATAGTATATTCTTGACATAATTAAGCTCTTAATTTAATTCGCTGCCTCGTTTGGACAAATAGTTTCAAGCGTTGCCCCGCAAACGGGGAGCAAATCTTTGCCCCGCAAACGGGGCAAGAAACTCTAACACCACCATTTCATTTCATGAACTGCTGGCGTAAGAGTTTCTTGCCGACCTAGCTCAGCTGGCAGAGCAACTGACTTGTAATCAGTAGGTCATCGGTTCGATTCCGATGGTCGGCTCTTAGAGCGCCTTAACGAAGAAATGAGTTTAGGAGTTCTTAGACCCTTCGTAGCCTTGGCGAAGTAGGGTTTTCACATAAATAGCCCGCCTCCGCTAAAGCTATGGCGGGCAAGTTAACTCTAACACCCCCGTCTCACTTTGTGAGCCGCTGATGTAAGAGTTAACTTGGAAGGATGCCCGAGTGGCTAAAGGGGACGGGCTGTAAACCCGTTGACTTCGGTCTACGGTGGTTCGAATCCACCTCCTTCCACATTTTAGAATGACTTAATGAGCAGCGCGAGTTTAGTCATTGTTAAACCCCGTTATGCGGGGGATGATTAGACCCCGTCTTCGGGGTTTTTTTGTTTATTGCTCCGCAAACGGGGCGCAAAACTTTGCCCCGCAAACGGGGCAAGATAGCTCTAACACCACCGTGTCACTTTGTGACCCGCTGGCGTAAGAGCTATCTTGCGGGAGTAGCTCCCCGGAAAATCAGCAAAAGCTGATCCCGGGGTTTGAAAATTTGAAATTGTTTGCTTATGCGAGCTACGTGGCTTGCGAAGCAAGCTTTACGTTGCGGGAGTAGCTCCCCGGAAAATCAGCAAAAGCTGATCCCGGGGTTTGAAAATTTGAAATTGTTTGCTTATGCGAGCTACGTGGCTTGCGAAGCAAGCTTTACG
>JAHJDR010000223.1 GCA_018812345.1 bacterium
GAGAGTTTTTATTTCATCTTCAGGAATAATGCCACCACCAAAGAGCTTTATATCACTGGCATCTTTTTCTTTAAGTAGTTTGATCACTTCAGGAAAGAGGTGGTTATGAGCTCCTGATAGAATGGACAGGCCAATGGCATCTACGTCTTCTTGGATGGCTGTGTTGACAATCATTTCAGGTGTTTGATGTAAACCTGTGTAAATAATTTCAAAGCCCGCATCTCGTAAAGAACGCGCGACTATTTTGGCACCACGATCATGTCCATCAAGCCCTGGTTTTCCAATTAATATTCTAATTTTCTTTTCCATATAATGCGGTTACCGGTTTTCGGTTACCGTTGACCATAATTCATAAACGGACAACGGGTAACGGGCCACGGACAACTAAAAAATACCTGGATCTTTATATTCACCAAACTCTTTTCTGAGCACATTAGCAATTTCGCCAATAGTACAATAAGCATGTGCGCAATCAATGAGAGCCGGCATAATATTTTCGGTATTTTGACAGGAGTAATGTAATTTCTCAATAACTTTTTCACAGTTAGCAGCATTACGATTAGTGCGGAGGTGTTGCAGTGAATCTACCTGTTTCTTTTCCACTTCAGGATCAATTTTCAATGTTTCTATGGGAGGTTCCTTGTCCAATGTGTATTGGTTGAGTCCCACAATATTCTTTTCATGTCGTTCTACTTGGTGTTGGTAGTGGCGGCTGGCTTCAGCAATGGAGCGCATGGGGTAACCATTCTTAATGGCTTTTACCATTCCCCCCATAGCGTCAATCTTATGAATGATTTCCATGGCGTTAGTTTCAAGCTTATTGGTAAGTGATTCTACAAAGTAGGAACCACCAAGAGGGTCTACGGTATTTGTGACACCTGATTCATGGGCAATGATTTGCTGGGTTCTCAGAGCAATCATCACAGATTTTTCTGTTGGGAGGGCCAAGGTTTCATCCATAGAATTTGTATGCAATGACTGACACCCACCAAAAACAGCAGCCAAGGCTTGAAGGGTTGTACGAACGATATTATTCTCTGGTTGTTGTGCTGTTAAGGAACAGCCAGCTGTTTGTACATGAAAACGACAGCGCATGGAATTAGGATTTTGGGGGTTAAATCTTTTTTTCATTTCGCGTGCCCAAATGCGTCTGGCCGCCCTAAATTTAGCAATTTCTTCAAAAAAATCTACGTGTGAGTTAAAGAAAAAGGATAGGCGTGGCGCAAAACTATCAACTCCAAGTCCCCTGTCCACACAGTGTTTAACATATTCCAAGCCATCATACAGAGTGAAAGCCAATTCTTGAACAGCCGTACTTCCTGCTTCTCTAATGTGGTATCCTGAAACAGAAACGGGATTCCACTTAGGCATGTGTTGTGCACAATATTCAATAGTATCACCAACAAGTTTAATGCCTGGCTCTGGAGGGATGAGATAGGAGTTTTGTGCAATGTATTCTTTGAGAATATCATTTTGGATAGTGCCGCCAACTTTTTTTAGATCGCAACCTTGTTTTTGGGCTGCGGCAATGAAAAAAGACAACATGATGGCTGCAGGACCATTAATGGTCATGGAAACAGTGACATCTTCTAATTGAATGCCTTCAAAAAGAGTTTCCATGTCTTGCAGGCTATCAATGGCAACACCACATTTACCAACTTCACCGCGACTACGCGCATTATCAGAATCATAACCCATTAATGTGGGAAAATGAAAGGCTGTGGACAAACCAGTTTGACCTTGTTTGAGGAGGTATTTAAAGCGTTCATTGGTATCTGAGGCAGAACCAAACCCAGCAAATTGGCGCATGGTCCAGAGGCGTCCTCGGTGCATTGTGGGATAAACACCACGTGTGAACGGAAATGTTCCTGGAAAGCCTAAGTCATTCTCTTCTGTAAAGGCTTCAAGATTTTCTTCACTGTAGAGACGATCAATTTCCATGTCAGAAACTGTGGAGAATCGATTGAGACGTTCAGGTGCTTTTTCAGTATAAGGATTAAGAGTTTCTTTTTCCCACTTTGATTTATTGGTCATTTGTTTTTGTCGCTGGTCGCTGGTCGCTGGTCGCTGGTGTTGAATGTGATATCTACTACTAGAGACTAGCGACTAGAGACAAGAGACAAACAATGTACTACGAAATTATTTCCCCGTAAACTTAGCTGGTCTCTTTTCCAAAAAAGCTGTCACACCTTCCATCCGGTCTTCAGTTGCAAAAACAAGTGGAAATTGTGTTTCTTCTAAGTTTAAACCACTAAGGCGTGGGAGATCAGTGCCTTCATTGATAACTTTTTTGGTTAATCTTATGGCAACAGGTCCTTTGGAGAGCATGATGTTCATGGTTTTCTTAGCATCTTCTAAGAGATTTTCTGGCTCACTAACGCGATTGACAATGCCAATAGCAAAAGCTTGTTCCGCATTGAGCATGGCTGCCGTGTAGATAAGTTCTTTGGCTTTATTGCGACCAATGAGTCTGGCTAGTCTTTGTGTGCCACCAAAACCAGGAAAGAGGCCGAGATTAACTTCTGGGAGGCCTAGCTTAGCGGTTTTTGATGCATAAATAAAATCACAGGATAGGGCGAGCTCCAAACCACCACCTAAAGCAAAGCCATTTACAGCGGCTATTACAGGCATATCAAATTCTTCAATGATTTTTGTGCAGCGATGACCCAAACGGCAAAATTGTTCCGCATGGAGAGCTGTCATTGTTTGCATGGCAGCAATATCAGCACCAGCAACAAAAGCTTTATCGCCGCTTCCTGTAATAATCACGCCACCGACTTCGCTACGGTTTCTTATGATCTCCGTAAAGGCTTGCATGAGCTCTGTTAACACTTCTGGGTTCAAGGCATTCATGACTTTAGGGCGATTAATAGTTACTGTAGCAATTCTATTTTCAAAATTTAATAAGAGGTTTTTAAATTCCATATTTTTTAGACCAAAGACTAAAGACTAAGGACTAAAGTTAACATGTTCTCAGAAATAACAGTTTCTTTAATCTTTGGCCTTTGGTCTTTAGTCTTTAGTCATTAGACTTTTTCTACAATTACCGCCACCGCTTCTCCACCACCAATGCATAGAGAGGCTAGGCCGCGTTTGGCTTCTGGTCGCTTCATCATTTCATGGATGAGGGTTACAAATATTCTGGCACCAGAAGCA
The DNA here is from genome assembly GCA_018812345.1 of bacterium. Taxonomy (GTDB): domain Bacteria; phylum UBA10199; class UBA10199; order UBA10199; family JADGCS01; genus JAHJDR01. The sequence continues at coordinate 3,157 of JAHJDR010000223.1, forward strand.
CCAATGGGATGACCAATAGCAACAGCACCACCATTGACATTTACTTTATCAGCAGGGACGTTGAGTTTTTCATTATTATAAATAGAAACAACGGAAAAGGCTTCATTAACTTCCCAAAGATCAATGTCTTCAGATTTGAGGCCTGCTTTTTCAAGTGCTTTTTCCATGGCCACAGCAGGTGCTGTTGTAAACCAGTCTGGTTCTTGACTCGCTTGTGCTTGTGCTATAATTTTTACAAGAGGTTTCATGTTAAGCTCTTTGGCTTTGTCTTCACTCATGAGAACAAGAGCCGCGGCACCGTCATTAATGCTCGAGGCATTGCCGGCAGTAACCGTTCCATCTTTTTGGAAGGCTGTTCGCAAGCTGGGCAGTTTATCAACATTACCA
>JAHJDR010000224.1 GCA_018812345.1 bacterium
ACCAGAACCAGAGCCAGAGCTTGAACCAGAGCCTGAGCTTGAACCAGAACCTGAACCAGAACCTTCTCCTTCTCCTTCTCCTTCTCCTTCACCTTCACCTTCACCTTCGCCTTCACCTTCACCTTCACCTTCTCCTTCTCCTTCTCCTTCTCCTCCAGAGTTTGCACTATCAATTTCTTCTGAAGTATTTGTATTTGTATCCAAACCATCCAGATCTGTCTCTTCAAGGACTTGGCTATCGCAGCTTACAAAGAAGCAAATAAAAAATAGAATAAAACAAATTAAAGCATATTTACTAAATTTAAACATAGTCATCTCCTTGAATTACCCCTCCGGTTATTTGGGTCTATTGATAGTTAAGCAAACTTAGTGCCAAATAGCCGGAAATAATTATGACAGGGGGGGGTGAAATAGGCAGTAAAATTAAGGGGATATGAAACCTGAGTTTCTTAAAAGGCGTTTATCAGGTTATTCCTGAGTCAATAATGAATAGACAATTCTCATTTTGAGAGGAACTTTAGTAAAGAACGTGGTAAATATTAATTTCTTTCAAAATACCATAGCCATTGGAATTCAAATTAAGATCAAAGAAATAAAAAACAGGGTCTGTGCTATCAAGTGTGCGGCTTATTTCAAACACGTCAGAAACAAGAGCTTGCTCAGAAATAATGCTGGGACCATACAGTTCACCCAGCGTTGTGCCATTAGAATCTAAAATAAGACCTTCAGTGTTCTGGGTGGTTGTCAGTTGATCGACAACAACTTCAATAAGATAATAGGCTGTGCCAGACCAGTCTGAACGTAACCATAACTCAAGTTTTGCTATTTTGCCCGGTGCTATTTCCTCAACATAAAACACAAACTTGTTGTTTGATAGTTGGTCGTTCATTGACAGCCCGGAATTGACACGGCCATGATACAGATCGATGGCAATGATATCAATGTTTTCATTCACTTCAGGGCCATCTCCTGTATTTGTAGGTGTCAATGAGGTTACAAGTTCTACTGTATACCCATCAATAACAAGTGATGTCTCATCTGTTTCAATAGTATTGTCGGGTTCACTAGCACGAAGCTTATCCAAATCTATTTCTGAATACTCTTCGCTGGGTGGTGCTGAGATTGAACCTGTTCCAGATTGTTGTTGCTTGATAAACTCTCTAATTTTTTTTGTGATCTTTTCTTTGCTACTCGTAGCAGAAATACTTTGAGAGCCAACTAGGGCTGTTTTTACATTTTTATTCTGTTGTAAGGGGTTTGCCATGAGATTTCCGACAACAAGAAAACAAAAAATGATAATAACAGTTACAAAAAAACTTTTTTTACTCATAAATTCTCCTGATATTGTTGCTGCTGTCAAATAGAGAAGCAATATTAGTGCCAAGGAGGGCTCTAATTAAGTCTTTGTTTTACAATTAGTTATAACAGTTTGAAGTAAATGGCTGTGCTTGTTGCTGTGTACAGGTTGGCAAGATTCTCATTTTGAGAGGTTTGTTTTGCCGGGTGTTTTCGTTTAAGTCGTCTGTATTGCTATATGATATATAATATGATATATTATAGGTATGGAAATCAATGTAAGCGCATTAGAGATGCGAAAAAAGTTTGGTAGTGTTTTAGATCGTGTTCACAAAAAAGGAGATCATGTTACTATCACACGTGGCAATGTTCCCATTGCTGTCATCATTCCAGCAAAGGAGCATGAAGATTTAATGAAGCGTAAAGAGCGCTTTGAATCCGTTGATGAGGCCTTTGATCGTCTGGCCACATGGCAAAAAGAAAATCACCAGAAACTCACAAAACGCAAAAATAAAGACAGTACCAAAGACATCAGAGAAATGAGAGACAAGCGATGATTGTTATTGATTCCTCAGTCATCATAAAATGCTTTTTTTATGAACAAGGTTCAGAAGAGGCCAAGAAATTGGTGCGCCAAGAACATCTCTGCGCTCCTGATTTACTGCTCTATGAATTTACTAATTATCTTGGCAGACAAAAAGATCTAAGCTTAAAAAACAAGCAAGAGCTTCTTGATATTTTTTATGGTTTTAAAATTGAGTTTTTTATTCTGCCAGAAAAAGGTTTTAAACGAGTTATTGAATTGTGCACAGAATATAATATCACGAGCTATGATGCGAGCTTTATAGCTCTGGCTGAAGTGTTAAAGACTCAGGTGGTAACTGCTGATAAAAAGCTGATAAATACAATTGGAAAATCATGTAATATCATGAAATCACTGTGAAATAGAAGGGTTTAATGCCATATTGCATTATGGCATTGAATATGGTAAAATAGGGACATGGATCATGCAAAAAAAATAACTATCTTTGTTCCTGAGGCTTTGTTGAAGAATGCTTTATCAGCTACAGGACAAGGGATTACAGCAACCATTAAGCAGGGCTTAGAGCTTGTTTCTGCACGGCGCGCTTATAAAGGCTTGAGAAAAATGCGTGGCAAAGTAGACTTTTCTATTGATACAAAAACACTCAGAGAGGATCGTTAATGATAGTTGTTGATACGAGTTCTTTTGTTGCCTATTTGTCGGGCGCTAAAGGTGATGATGTTGATGCTGTTGATGATGCTCTTTTTCATAAA
>JAHJDR010000225.1 GCA_018812345.1 bacterium
CGATTTCAATTTGAAGTTTTAATAGTTTATCAGCACCATCAACTTTTTCTGCAGTTAAAACCTGGGCAACTTTGAGCTCAACCTTGGCAAAGTCAGTTATGTCGATCACATTAACATTTTTGCTTTTAGATGTTTTAGTAGGGGCCGCCTTTGGGGCTTCTTTTTTCTTTGTATCAATGCGTGGGAAAAGGGTGAGTTTTTCTAAGGTCAGTGTGTGTTCTTGTTTAATGAAGGGAACCGTGTTGAGAGCTTCTGTAGTGAGTGCTGCAAAATCCTCTGTTGCTTGAAAACCAAGTCCTTCCCAAACAGTTTTTGTGGCTTTAGGAATGATGGGACTAGCCATAAAACTGATGAGTCTAATAGCTTCAACAACTGTCGTGAGTACACGAGAAAGCTCTTTTGTTTTGCCCTCTTTTGCGAGTGTCCACGGGGCTTGTTTATCGATGTATTGATCAATTTTTGTTATATAGGCCCATGTTTGCTCTAGGGCTGAGTGAAAGAGGGCATCTCCCGAGATGTCTGGTTGAACAAGTTGTGAGGCTTTTTCGAAAATTGTTTGTGCTTCTTGCAAAAGAGCTATTTCTTCTGTGGCATCTTTTGGTAACGGTTTGAGAACACCTTTTTGATAACGCCACACCATGCCCATTGTGCGAGAAACAAGGTTCCCAAAACCATTGGCAAGATCAGCATTATAACGCTCAATAAAGCTCTCCCAGGTAAAGTCACCATCATCACCAAAACTGGAGCCGCGCATGAGGTAATAGCGAACAGCATCAGCACCAAAATCGGGATAGGTTTCAATAACATCAAGAGGCCTCACCACATTACCTAATGACTTAGACATTTTTTCGCCCTTGAGCGAAATAAAACCATGTCCTAAAATTGATTCTGGTAAAGGGAGACCTGCAGATTGCAGCATGGAAGGCCAAATAATACAATGGAAGCGCGTGATGTCTTTACCAATGATGTGCAGAACATTATTCCACTTTTGAAAAAAGGCTTCTTCATCTTCTGCATAGCCTATTCCAGAAATATAATTAATGAGAGCATCAAACCAAACATAGATCACATGTTCTTTTTTGATAGGCAAAGGAATGCCCCAATCAAAAGAGGATCTTGATATGCTGACGTCTGCCAGACCGTGTTTTATGAATTGTACAATTTCATTGCGTCTTTTTGCTGGAAGAATAAAGTTGGGGTTTTTCTCTATGTGGTTGAGTAAAAAATCAGAATATTTGCTGAGTTTGAAAAAGTAGTTTTGCTCCTCAAGCCACTTGGGTTTGGCTTTATGATTTGGGCAATGACCATTAACAAGGTCTTTTTCGGTGTAAAAGGCTTCACAAGACTCACAATACCAACCTTCATAATTTTTTAGATAGATATCTCCTGAATCGTGGATTTTCTGAAACAGTTTTTGTACAGCAGCATGATGTCTGGGCTCTGTTGTTTGGACAAATTGGTCATACTTAACATGCATGTGTTGCCAGGCTTCTTCAAACTTTGGTCTCATGTCATCACAGTATTGCTTGGGATCCATGCCTTTTTCTTGGGCTGCTTTTTGTACGTTGGCACTGTGCTCATCATTTCCCATTTGTAGCATGACCTTGTAGCCCATGAGGCGGTAGTAGCGGGCGAGAACATCAGCCCCAATTTTTTCATAGGCTGTTCCCAGGTGGGGAAGGTTGTTAACATAGTCAATAGCCGTTGTGATATACTTTGTTTTCTGAGTCATATATGTCCTTGTGGCGCTATGAGGTTAAAAAAAGATTTTCTAAAACAAATTCCTTTTGAATGTGCCTACCTAAATTAATTTCAGCGGCTTTAATGCGATCAATAAAGGCCATGTTGTTGTGCTTGTCAGGTTGTTCAAGGCAAAACTGTTTAAGACATTGAAGAAAAATATGCAAATCCACATCACTGCTGGCAAGAGTTTTACACAAGGGGGATGCTGACAAAAAGTTTCCACGTGCTCTCATGAAATGAGGGAGTTGGGTCCAGTCAAAATCGGTATTAAGTGCTTTTAGGGTTCCAGCAACAGAGCCATGGAAGGCACGGCTAAGAAAGGAGAGTGTTTGGGCCTCTGGAAGGGTTTCAGGATCAGCGACTTCTTTCAGGATTGTCGTAACATCTTGAGGCTTGAGTGATGAAAAATAAAACTTAGCACAACGAGACCGAATGGTTGCGAGCACTTGGTGTAATTGACTTGTGATGAGGATAAATATTTGTTGGGGGCGTGGTTCTTCTAATATTTTAAGCAGTGAATTGGCTGTTGTGATCGTCATTTTTTCAGCATCGTCGATGATGATTATCTGGTGATCTGCCATAAGGGGGTAGTGAATGAGTTTTTGGCGCAAAGCTTGTATTTGTTCTACTTTTAAGGTCCAGTTAGGTTGTGTCGTTGTTGGTTCGGTTTGTGTCTTCTTTGTTTGTTGCGATTTTGGCGGTGAAGGTGTGATCAAAAAAAGATCTGGATGCGCGTTTTCCTTAATGAGGGCTTCATCACATTTTAATAAACGTTGCACGAGATCAAGGGTACATTTTTTTTTGCCAATACCATGGAGGCCGTGAAAGAGCATTGTTTGTGGTAATTTGCCTTGGTTGATGAGTTCAAAGAATTTTGTGAGGTTTTTATCGTGACCAAGTGTCTTCATTTTTTGTCGCTCGTCGCACGTCGCTCGTCGCTCGTAGGACGCAGTTTCATATCAATTATATTAACGATATCTGCAAAAATTTCTTCAATGTTGCGGGCGGCGTTGATGATTACGAATCTTTCGGGTTCTTTTTTTGCCAATTCTAAAAAACCATTACGGACGGCTTCATGGAAGTGAATGGCTTCTTGTTCAAAACGATCTTCTCTGTCTTCTGGTTTTAAGGTTGCGGCTCTGTTTGTGGCTCGCTTCAAACCTTCTGTTGCGGGCATATCCAGAATAAAGGTTAGGTTTGGTTTGTTCTGGGTTACGACCAGTTCTGTTAAAGCACTGAGAAGCTTTGGTTCTAACCCTCGTGCGTAACCTTGATAGGCAAGACTGGAGTCATTAAAGCGATCACAGAGCACAATTTTACCTTGCTGTCGTGCGGGAATGATGAGTTCATGTAAGTGTTGTGCACGTGACGCATAGTAGAGAAGGACTTCAGTCAAAGGAACCATTTCTTTGTTTGTAGCATCAACAAGAATTTTGCGAATTTTATCGGCAATAGGTGTGCCACCAGGTTCTCGCGTTAAGACAACATCATATCCTTTTGCAACAAGGTACTTTTTTAGCTTTTTTATTTGTGTGGATTTACCACAGCCTTCAATGCCTTCAAAAGTTATAAACATTTTTCGTGGCTCGTGGTTCGTGGCTCGTTTCTCGTGATGGATACAAGGGAACTAAGCCAGACGACGAGTGTTGAACTGTTAATAAAGAGAAAGTGAAAAGATCACAATACTTTCTTCATAAAAAAACCCCGGAACCAATAGGAACCAGGGTTTTTGAAAAAAGTGTGCATTAACTGAATGTTAGAAACTGTAGGCGAATTCAGCAACACCTGTGTGGAAGTTGGCGTTAGCCAAGCCTGATACATTAGCAAAATCAAAGCGGTATTCCAGAGTCATTTCGGCACCGTCTGTGATTTGGTAGGTTGTGGCTAAACTACCACTGTAGGTCATGCCTTTAAAACCACCAAAGGTTCCACCTGTTGTTGAGGCACCAGAAGTACCAGCAACAAAGCTACTCATTTCCCAGAAAGCCGCACCGCGGAGTTGTACAGACCAAACATCAGAAGCTTGATATTTCGTGTACATCTGACCAGCTACAGCGCGCATATTTGTGGCGCCTGCGAGAGTGTTTGTGGAACGATAGATGCCTTCGTAACCGAGATCCCAATAGTCGCCAAAAGCGAAATTGCCCCAGAGCATACCGAGCATATCAAAATGCTTGTCTTCTGAGCTTCCATTTACAGCGCGATTAAGTTCAGGACCGAAGCCACCAGCGATGTGCATGTAAGATTCACGACCTTCGTCACCCCAAACAGCACCAACTCTCATAATACCAGAAGGATAAGGGCTGTTTCCAATAAGTCTGCTATTCATGCTATCGACAACTGCAAAATCAAAGTTCCAGTTATCATCAAAGTCATAGTAGAGTTTTGTTCCCATGACTTGTGTAGGGGTGAGGAAAACAAAACCAGGTGTGTATGTGGGAAAAATGTTTTCATGACGATCGACACTTTCGAGACCCATAGGAGCATTAAACTTACCAATGAGGAATTCCATGCCATTGCCTGCGGGCATGTTAACGGTAACGTAAGCTTGCTCAAGTAAGAAAGCGCTGAAACTGGGAGATCCTAAGTCAATGAAGTCAAGATCAATACGCGCACGAATGTTTTCACCAAATTCGCTATCAATATCAATTTCAGCTTGATCGACATAGAAACCAAAATGCATGGAATCTGCAGTCGGTGCAAAGCGCATGTCACCTTGTGTGATCCCGCCAGCGCCACCATTGGCAACGCCTGTGTTGCCTACGGATTGTGTGTTGGCAGCATTAGTGCTGTCCCACTGATAGGCCGCACCAGTTGTTACATTTCCACTCAGTTCTAATTCTGCGTTAGCCACAGAACTAATGCTGAGGGCAGCAATAACGGCTAAGATTAATAGTTTTTTCATTTTCTCTCCTTAATTTTTGGTTAACCAAATACAAACCATCGTGGATCATAGAGTGGGTATTCTATGTTTCGTGCTTTATGACAGATTGTAAACTAAGGAGTGTATCAAAAGATGCATTCAAACACGAAAAGATGGCATGTGCAGTAAATTATAAAGAAATATTATTTTTTTTCAAGGATTTACTTTGGGGATAACTATGATAACACTAGATAATCACTTATAAATCGAGTTTGTCTTGTGGGTCAAACCCAGGGAAGTACTACATCTAGGGGTGAGAGAGGGGATGGGGCACTTTTATGTCGTATAATAGAAGGTTGCGCAATGTGGTAAATAAGACAATTTTTTTTAATTAGGGCGTAAGGCTCAAGGCTAAGGGCGTAAGGTATAAGATCTAGAATTAAATAAGAAGTTCGGCAATTTGAACAGCATTTAAGGCCGCTCCCTTGAGGAGTTGATCGCCACAAATAAAAATATTTAAGCCCTTATCATTATCAAGATCTTTTCTAATGCGACCAACAAGAACATCATCCTGAAAAGAGGCGTCAAGGGGCATTGGGAAATAGTTGTTTTGATTGTCATCTATAATTTTTAGACCAGGGGCCTTTTGAAGGGCTTCTGTTATTGTCTTTATATGAACGGGATGTGTGAGTTCCATGTGTAGGGCTTCGCTATGAGCTCTGTAAATGGGGACACGAATACATGTTGGGGAAATAGAAATTGTATTATCTGAAAAAATCTTTCTGGTTTCATTAACCATTTTCATTTCTTCCTGATTGTAGCCATTATCTTGCATGTCAGAATCATGAGAAAAAACATTATTGGCTATGACATGTTTGAAGATACTGGCTTGAGGTTGATTTCCTTCGAGGATATTTTTTTGTTGTTCTTTCAATTCTTCCAAAGCCATGGCGCCGGCACCGCTCACGGCCTGATAAGATGCCATGATAATTCTTTTTACAGGATTAATTTTGTGAATGGGGGCAAGAGCAACACACATTATGATGGTTGTGCAATTGGGGTTGGCAATAATCCCTTTATGATTCTTAGCGGCTTCTGGATTGACCTCAGGTACGATTAAAGGAACGTCAGAATCCATACGGAAGGCACTGGAATTATCGATAACAATAGCGC
>JAHJDR010000226.1 GCA_018812345.1 bacterium
ATATAATATAAATAAACTTAATGTCAATTCTGTCGAATATAAGGGTGAAAGGAAAACATTATGAACACACAACCTGTTACCCTACTATTACACAGCCTGGCTTTTCAACAAGGTTATCAAGCCAATCATTTCTTACCAAGAACGTTTTTGCAAGCAGCTCAACAAGCCATAGAAACAAGCTCGTATGATATTTCTTCACTGCAGCATCAAAAGCCTCAAGTCCCTGAATGGAAAAGCATGTTACGTGCAGGTTTTCATAAAGCACATACTCTAGCTAGAGTTGCTGCCTATCAAGCCTACAAACTTCCTTTTCCTTGTCTTGTAGACAAAGCAATTGATGCAACCAGGATCAGTGCCAGATACTTGGCTGATAAAAATCCTGAAAAAGGAAAACTTTGGTTAAATCGTGCAACGACAATAGCCCAACAACTCATTGAAGAAGGTTCCTTAGAAGGTTTAGAACTCTTTGCAGGCCTACAACTCTTTTCTTCACCAAACTCTGATCTAATAGACAAATTTGATAAATACATAACAACCTGTGATGAAGAATATCTGCTTTTCACTTTAGATGCGATTGATCATGATCCAGCTGATCATCTCCAAGTTTTTTTGAGCAAAATTGAATTTCTTGTCCGTAAAGCAGACGCCCTTATAGATCTTGCTTTTAGTACTCAAGATCAAACACATCTAGCTACAGCGAGAACTCTCTATACAGAAGCTTTTGAAATATGCGAAAAAGCTTTAGAAGATTTTAAATATGAATATAAAAATGCTGAGAGTGAGATCACGTGGGCCATTCAACAAGATAGATGGGGTACTTATAAACATGTATCAATGCGAAATAATTATCGCTATCTTCAGAGAACTCTAAAATCCATCATCCAAAGCAGACAAGATCTCTTTGAAGAATAATTTTCCCAATTGACAACCACTCAATTTTATCTCAATAGCAGCGCATGAATTTTGAAATTTACTTACAAGAACACCATAAAGATATCCCTTTAAAATCTGCTGATGCAGTCATCACTATGGCTTCAGAAGGCGCTACCATCCCCTTCATGGCACGCTATCGTAAAGAAGCCACTGGCAATCTTGATGAAGTCAAAATTAAAACAGTTCTTGATGCTAAAGAAACTTGGGACACACTCATTAAACGCCAGGAATACATTACCACAGAAATTGAAAAGCAAGGAAAACTCACAGAGGAGCTAAAAAAGAGCATACTCACTTGCTTTGATCCTACTAAACTTGAAGATCTTTATTTGCCCTACAAACAAAAGAAAAAAACAAAAGCCACCATTGCCAAAGAAGCCGGCCTAGAACCACTTGCTCTCTGGATATTAGAGCAAGCAAGCCAAAGTAGCCGCAATAGCAATCTCACCACCAAAGCAAAAGACTTTATTAACAAAGACAAAAAAATAACAGATGAAACATTGGCTATTCAAGGGGCTCAAAACATCATCACTGAACTTGTCACAGAAAATGCGGCACTACGTGAAACTGTTCGTACCACCTTATGGAAAAAAGCCGCTATCCAGACAGCCAAAACAACTGATGCCAAAGAACATAGCAAATTTGAACCCTATTTTGAATATAAAGAACCTGTACCCTCACTCTTAAAACATGAAAACTCTCACCGCTATTTAGCTTTGCGTCGCGGCTGGACAGAAAAAGAACTGAGCCTAAGCTTTGTCAATAGTGATGACAATCACGATTATGAAGATTCCCTCTTAAAAACTTACCAAACACAATACTGCGCCTACCCTTTAGAGGATGACATCACAAAAACAGTACATCTGGCTTGTAAACTAGCTCTCAAAGTCCATGTCCTTACAAGCATTCAAAATGAAGTTCATAAGAAACTCAAAGATAGTGCGGATGAAGCCGCTATTGATGTTTTTAGTGATAACGTCAAAAAGCTCCTTTTGGCCTCACCTTTTGGGGCTTATGCCATCTTGGCCATAGACCCTGGTTTGCGCACTGGGTGTAAGGTGGCCGTTGTAAATGCGGAAAGCAAATTCATTGAACACGATGTTTTTTATCTCTTACAAGAAAACGAGAAAATTAAATCAGCTCAAAAATTATTAGCCCTTGTAAAAAAACACTCAATCAAAGCTATTGCCATTGGCAATGGTACGGCCAGTCGTGAAACAGAAGATTTTGTTAAAATGATTATTAAGGCTCAAAAAATCACGATTCCCGTTGTTGTAGTCAGTGAATCAGGGGCCAGCATTTATAGTGCTAGTGATACGGCCAGAGAAGAATTTCCTAACCTCGATCTCACTGTACGGGGCGCCATATCCATTGGTAGACGTCTACAAGATCCTTTGGCAGAACTCGTAAAAGTCGATCCTAAAAGCATTGGCGTTGGTCAGTACCAGCACGATGTGAATCAAATCGCCTTAAAGAAAAAACTCGATTTTGTTGTCGACTCATGCGTGAACTCTGTTGGTGTTAATGTAAACACAGCCTCTTACAACCTTCTATCACATGTGTCTGGCATTGGACCTAACTTGGCAAAAGCTATAGCCACCTATAAACAAGAAAACGGCCCTTTTACTTCACGAAAATCTTTATTAAAAGTTCCTCGATTTTCCAAAAAGGTTTTTGAACAAGCAGCAGGTTTTTTGCGCATCCCTCAATCTAAAAATCCTTTAGACAACACGGGTGTGCATCCAGAACGTTACAAACTTCTTGAAGAGTTTAGCAAAACACATGGCAAAACCGTAAAAGATTTTATTGGTGATGGCGTAAAGACCTTAGAACAATCAAAAGAATTTAAAGAACAAATTGATACCTTCACTTTTAATGATATCATTGAAGAGCTTAAAAAACCGGGGCGTGATCCACGCAATGCCTTTGAAGTTTTTTCTTTTAGAGAAGATATTCATGAAATCAGCGATCTTAAAGAAGGCATGATTTGTCCCGGACTAGTAACAAATGTAACTAACTTTGGAGCCTTTGTCGATATTGGCGTGCACCAAGATGGGCTGGTTCATATTTCACAACTAGCAGACTCTTTTGTTAAAGATCCTAAAGACGTGGTCAGCCCTGGTGACAAAGTCAAAGCAAAGATCATCAGTATTAATCCTCACAAAAGACAAATCGCTTTGTCATTGCGCATGTCTGAAGCCCCCACAAGAAATGAAAATACTCAGATAAGACCAAACAATCAAATACGTGGTCAAAAACCGCAAAAACAACAGGCACAAAAATCGTTTTCCAACAACCCTTTTGCTAGTTTAGGTTCTCAAATAAAAAGAAGCTAATCAGATTTTTTTACCGAAAGGCATAAGAGTAACCAACGCCTAAAACATTGGCATGAGGAATGACTGTTCCATTAAGCATTTGTTCTCTCATGTAGTAAAGACTGAAGTCATGTTTTTTATAACTGTATTCTACGCCCAAAGCAGCGCGCCATTTGTGCATAACACCATCATTATCAGCTATGCGAGCGAATAGTTCACCATATGTGAAGGCTGTAAATTTCTTTGGCAAGTCAAATTCTAGTTCTAGTTTATTACGAATCGTGTGTTTCATTTTAAATTCACGACCAGTGAGTTGCCGTTCATCGCCAAATTGTTCTTGGTACCGAAGACGGTAGATAAATGACACACGTTTGGCGCTAAAACTAAAACGTGCATCCCCGTAAAAACGATGCCAATAATTAATATAGGCTGTTGTCACATTGCTTAAAGGCTCAACAATAAATCTATACCCACCACTTAAGCGTAAAAAATCGGTTATACGATAGCGAAGTGATATTTGATGATTGATCGTATCCACATTGGTCACATTATCATTAAATTTTAGATTCTGCTCTAGAGCAAAACTCCATTGTTTATTGATTTTGTAACTAAAACCCGATTCTACCCAAAGATGAAATTCTTCAGCCGCTTGAACAGTACTCGCATAACAGGTTAAAAAAAGAAAAAGGATCAAAATTTTGGCGGTTATCTTCATATTATCATTATATTAGAAACCATAAAGGCAAAAAAGTACAGAATATTTATTTCTATCTCAGATCCAAAATCTATGTTAATATTACCTTATATCTCTTTATCAATGAATAGGTCAGTATAATGGATGAGTGCCTCTCAATAATAAATCGGTTTCAAACCATCAGTCTTGAAAGTCTTAATTCACTTAAAAATGATGTGAAATTAATGGATCGGCATGACACAAAGTATGTTCTACCTCGAAATAAATTAGCTAGTCTACTAGACCTTCTTTTATCTGATTATAAACTCCTTACTATTGAGAACAAAAAAGTCTTTACCTACAAAAACCTGTATTTTGATACACCTGATTTTACTTTTTACCATCAACACCA
>JAHJDR010000227.1 GCA_018812345.1 bacterium
CTAGAAAAACATCGTTATGTGTATAAGGATATTGTGTTGAATCTGTACATTGATCAGAGTTTTGACATTGTTCCGGGGGAAAGAAGGTTTCTCTAAAATGTTGAAGTCGTTTTTGAAAATCTTCATTATAATAATCTAATATGTCTCCAGGAGAATAACCATCTTCACTGCGAATAACTTTTATTGTGTCTTCTGAGTCTACATAACCGTAGCCAGTTTCACCTTTTTGTTGGGAATCTTCGACATAATAGAAATGTCTGGATCCAAACAAATCTTGTATAGTATTAAATTCAGTGGTTGAGATTTTGGTGACTTCCATGATGCCTCCATAAAAATGCAAAAACAGTCTGTGAAGGGATAATATCAATCCAATATATCTACCTATTGCTTACCTTATTACTAATAAATCTTTCAAGATGAAAAATAGAACGGTCAAAAGTAGGTCAAAATATTCGATACTCTCAGAATAAATTCTGACTTAGTACAACTCTCCTAGCAAGCTCAGACATTTCCTTCCGTACACTCCAAGTGCCCGCGTTTTGTTCTATAATATAATTTATGTCTTTAGCGCGTTCGTGACTTATCAATCATCAAGACGGGCTTGCAATGACACGTCGCCTAACTACAGGAAATACCTGTACTTGCTAGGAACAATTATGATAATCTTGTTTTCATGATTTTCTTTTTTTCTGATACAATTTCTCACACTCATCATAAATAGAACTCCTGGGGCCAATGGCAATGATATGAACGATGTGTTTTTCTGTATTGAGTTTATAAATTATTCGATGTGTTCCTACACGAAGACTCATGAGACCTGTTAGCTCTTCTTGTAATTCTTTACCCAAATAGGGTTCATCAGCAAGACATCTCAAAGATTCTCGCATTTGTTTTTTTCTAATGGGAGAGAAATGTTGCAGAATCTTTTTTACTGCTTGGTCAAATTGAATTTGGTATTTCATAGAGGCTCACCAAAAACTTCTTCAAATGAATAGGTGGGTTCATTGTTTTCCAGCCTTTTTAGGGCTTGTTTGATGTCTTCAATAAAATCAGGACAAGCCTTAATTTCTTTTGTTTCTTTCCAACCTTCATAGAGTGATGCTGGCACAAGTACAGCGGCAGGTTGACCATTTTTTGTAATGATAATTTCATCACCTTTTTGTTTCACATCCTCGATGAGACGATTGAGTTTTATTTTTACTTCTGACAAAGAAAATGTTTTATCCATAGTGTATCCTTTTAAAAAGACCTATATAAGAGTATACCCAAATATAGGTCGTTTATCAATAAGAATAAATATTCCTACTCTTTGTTGCTTGTAAAGCTATGATATTAATAAGGTTGCTTCCGTACACTCCAAGTGCCCGCGTTTTGTTCTATAATATTAAGCCTGTCTTTAGCGCGTTCGTGGCTTATCAATCATTAAGGCGGGTTTGCAACGACACGTCGCTTAACTCCAGGAAACATCTGTGCTTACTAGAAGAGTTAACAGGTTAAAGAGTGGGGCACTTTGAGGAAATTGAAGGTTTATGTTTGTTAGTAGGGACCTTTAATAAACTACTTGCTTTCAAGTAAACGATCGTTTACATGGCGTTAGCAATTATGATTACTGCAGCACATAAAATTTTAAAAAATACATTTGGTTATTCAGAATTTCGTGGGCATCAAGAGGCTATCATTGAAAAGGTTTTACTTGGCGAAGATGCTATTGTTCTTATGCCAACAGGGAGTGGGAAATCGCTTTGTTATCAAATTCCCGCTATTCTTCGTGATGGTGTTGGTGTTATTATTTCCCCTTTAATTGCTCTTATGCATAATCAGGTCGATGCATTAAGGCTCATGGGCATTAAGGCCGCTTTTATTAATTCCAGTCTAGACTACTCTGAAATATCTAGAATTGAAAATCAGGTTAGAAATGGGGAGTTTGATCTTTTATACATGGCCCCTGAACGTCTTTTGATGGAGAGTTCTTTAGAACTCTTTGATCATATCAAAATATCACTTTTTGCCATTGATGAAGCTCATTGTGTGTCGCAATGGGGGCATGATTTTCGTCCAGAGTATCTCAAACTTGCTATTATAAAAGATCGTTATCCAACCATTCCAAGACTGGCACTAACAGCCACAGCAGACGATTTGACGCGAATAGATATTAAAGAGCGACTTAAACTGCAACAGGCGGCATTATATATTTCTAGTTTTGATAGGCCTAATATTCATTATCGTGTGCAACTCAAAGATAAAGTACGCAATCAAGTACTCGCCTTTATCAAAAAAGAACATATGAACGAGACAGGCATTGTCTATTGCATGACGCGTAAGAAAACAGAAGCGATTGCCGCGTTTCTTGTTGAGAATGGTATAAAGGCTGTTGCTTATCATGCTGGGTTAGATAAAAAAACAAGACTTGAGAATCAGGAACGTTTTTTAAAAGAAGATGACTTGGTTATTGTGGCAACCATTGCTTTTGGTATGGGCATTGATAAACCTAATGTTCGCTTTGTGGCTCATGTGGATTTACCCAAAAGTGTGGAGGGTTATTATCAGGAAACAGGTCGTGCGGGTAGAGATGGCGAACCTGCTGACGCTTGGATGGCCTATGGTATTGGCGATGTTGTTTTGTTAAGACAAATGATGGCCAGATCAGAAGCCAGTCAAGAACACAAGCGTGTGGAGCAGCAAAAACTCAATGCTCTTTTGGGCTTTTGTGAAACAACAATGTGTCGGCGGCAAGCTTTGTTAAATTACTTTGGTGAAGTTTATCCCAATCCCTGTCAGAATTGCGATACGTGTTTGGATCATGTGGAAACATGGGATGGAACCCTGGCTGCTCGGAAAGCATTGTCTTGTATTTATAGAACAGACCAGCGTTTTGGCGCGGCTTATTTGGTAGATGTTCTTTTAGGCAACAAAACAGACCGTATGGAACAATTTGGACACCATCAAGTGAGTACGTTTGGTATTGGTTTAGAGCATAATGCGGGTGAATGGCACTCTGTTTTTCGTCAACTCATTGCCATGGGATTTATTTCAGTAGGCAAAGAATATGGCTCTCTTAAACTAAATGGAGAAAGTAAATCTGTCTTACAGGGTAAAAAAGTTATTCGTTTCAGACACGATCCTAAAGCCAAACAACAGAAAATCCCTAAAATAAAAAAGACCGTGTCAGAGCAAATCGATATGACACAGCCACACATAAAGGCTTTGTGGGATGCCTTGCGGGAGCTCAGACATAAAATAGCACAAGAACAAAACGTTCCTGCTTATGTCGTATTTCATGATAAAACATTAGCAGCCATGGTGGCTCATAAACCAAAAATAAAAGAAGATTTATGCCAAATTCCTGGTGTGGGAGAGAAGAAACTAGATTTGTATGGGGATTTATTTTTGGAAGTAATTAGAGAGGCGTCTTGATCATCTTTTATATTTATTATAACGAACCATAAAGACTGAAACATAGCGCACTGATAGCAACTATATGAAAACATAGAAATAAAAGATGTGACAAAGGTCAAATGGTTCGATAGATTCGGTAGAATGTAATTTTAGAGTTGAGCTTATTAATTGATAAGGAAGCTCTTTTACCATTGAGTGATCTTGGTCGTATCTATGATTATTCACCAGATTATCTCAGAAACCTCATTAATCGTGGCAAATTAAGGGCAAGAAAAAAGGGAAAAACATGGTATGTATGTGTGCAAGATTTTGTTAATTATATAGAAGCATTTGACGCTCAACGCTAGCTGCGCTAAACAATTTTCATGGCCCAAAACGTTGGCAAATCTGTTCGCAGACTCGATGGTTATGATAAAGTTACTGGTAAGACCCAGTACCTTGACGATATTGACATTCCTGGTTGCTGGTACGCCACAGCCCTTAGGTCTGACATACCTTACGGAAAAATAAAGAAAATTACATACGATACAAACCTTAATTGGGATCAAGTGGTTACGTGCGATTATAAAGATATTCCCGGCCTGAATCGCACCACATTTTTGACGCAAGACCAACTGATTTTAGCAGACGATACTGTTCGCCATCCTGGTGAAGCCATTATTCTCATCGCCGCGCCAACAAAAGAGCTTGCTGAAGAGGCTAAAAAAAATATCCAAATCGATTTTGAAGAATTAACCCCTGTGCTCACTATTGATGAGTCCAAGAAAAAAGAAAACATCATCTGGGGTGATGATAATATTCAATCCAAATACCACATCATTAAAGGTGATATTCAAAAAGGTTTTGAAGAAGCTGATTTCATTGTTGAAGACAGATATGAAACAGGTTTTCACGAGCATTTATACATTGAACCAAACGCCATAGCAGCACTTCCACGTGAGGATGGCGGTATTATGGTTATGGGATCATTACAATGTCCCTATTATGTTCTTAAATCATTAAAAATTATATTTGATTGTGATGAAACAAAGATTAATGTTCGTCAAACACCCATGGGTGGAGCATTTGGTGGTAAGGAAGATTATCCCTCACTCACAGCCGCCTATGTGGCTCTGCTCACTAAAAAATCAGGCAAACCAGTTAAAATGGTGTATTCACGCGAAGAAGATATTCAGGTCACTACAAAACGTCACCCATCTGTCATGACCCATAAAACAGGTGTGAAAAAAGATGGTACGCTCACGGCCATGCAAATTGATGTAGATTTTGAGGGTGGGGCGTATTCGACTATGTCACCTGTGGTGCTTTCTCGTGGTGTGATTCATGCAGCAGGCCCTTACAAATGTGAACATGTAGAATCCAAAGCCCAATGCTATGCCACTAATAAAGTGCCCAGTGGCGCGTACCGAGGGTTTGGTGTGCCGCAAACCTGTTTTGCCATGGAAATGCATTTAGATAAAGTGGCTGAAACCATTGGCATGACGCCTGCTGAAATTCGGGCTAAAAATTGTGTGCATGTGGGTGATACCTTATCAACCACTCAAAAGCTTAGAGAATCTGTGGCCGCTGAAACGTGTTTAAACAAAGCTCTTGAGGAAACAAATTTTACGCAAAAATGGCAAGAGTACAAAAACCAAGAACCAAAGAACAATGTCAAAAAAGGTATTGGTATTTCGTTATATATGCATGGTGGGGCGTTTACCGGTAGTGGTGAAGCCATCATGAAAACTGAGGCAGGGTTACGATTAAATAAAGATGGTACGATTTCTGTTCTCACTGGTTGTACAGACATGGGGCAGGGAGCGCATACTGTTTTGCCACAAATTGCAGCAGATGCCTTGGGTGTGAGTATGTCCCTCATGCGTTGTGAAACCCCTGATACGGCTATTGTTCCTGATAGTGGTCCCACAGTAGCATCACGAACCACCATGATCATTGGTAAGGTTATGCAAAAATGTGCGCCGGGTTTTATCGATAAGATATTTAGTTTTGTGGCTAAGAAACATGATGTGAAAAAAGAATCACTCACTATTAAAGATGATGTGATTTATAGCCATGATGAAAAAATTGCGGCCTTCACATTTGTGGGCCAAAAATATTATGAAGCTCATGGAGAGTTTAGATCAATTGAGCGCTATGAATTGCCCAAATGGGTTAAATGGGATGCGGCAAAACACCTAGGTGATGCCTATCCTGCTTATTCCTGGGCCTGTGATGTGGCGGAAGTTTCTGTAGATGTAGACACGTATGAAGTCACAGTCGATAAAATGACGTTGGCCTTTGATATAGGTAAAGCCATTAACCCACTACTTTTAGAAGGCAATATTGAAGGTGGTACGTTGCAAGCTTTAGGCTGGTGTTTGATGGAAACAAGCGATTTTAAAAATGGCAAACCCACACATGATCGTTTGCAGACCTACATTATTCCCACAGTTAAAGATACGCCTGAGTGGAATACAAAAATTATTGAGGATGAATTTTCAGAAGGCCCACGTGGGGCCAAAGGTGTTGGAGAGCTGCCACTTGATGGTGGAGCGCCTGCGATTGCTAATGCCATTTATAATGCGGTTGGTGTGCGGATAACGAGTTTGCCGATTACGCCGGAAAAAATATTTGCGAGCTTAAATGATCCGAGGCTCCGATGAGCCAATGATCCGATGAATATTTCGTCGGAGCGTTGGTGCGTTGGCGCATCGGCTCAAGATGAATATAAAAAGAAAAATAAACATAAATCATAAAGAAATCACTGTTGAAGCACAGCCCACAGCACGTCTTATCGATGTCCTCCGTGAAGATATGCGTCTCACAGGCACCAAAGAAGGTTGTGGTGAGGGTGAGTGTGGGGCGTGTTCTGTTATGATTAATGGTGATGTTGTGAATTCTTGCATTATTTTATGGGGGCAGATGCAAGATGGCGATGAACTTATTACTGTAGAAGGTTTGGCCAAAGATGGAAAATTAAGCCCTGTACAAGATAAATTTATTGAACATGGTGCTGTGCATTGTGGTGCGTGTATTCCTGGAATGTTGGTAGCAGCCACAGCCATGATAAACAAAAATCCCAATCCAACACTCAATGAAATTAAAGATGGTATTTCTGGTAATCTTTGTCGGTGTACGGGGTATGGGAAGATTTTGAAAGCGATTCAGGAATCGCTTTCATGAGCCGAGGCTCCGATGAGTCGATGATCCGATGAATATTTCGTCGGAGCGTTGGTGCGTTGGCGCGTCGGATCGATTTAATGAATTTCTTAGAAGCAAAAAACTTATCACAAGCACTTGATTATCGCAAAGAGCACCCAACCTACAAACTCCTCGCCGGAGGCACGGATCTTTGCGTACTTATGAACAGCGGCATTATCAAGCCAGAAGGCCTCATTAGTATTTGGGGCTTAGATGAATTAAAACAAATTACAGAAGAGGGCGATGTTATTTCTATTGGGGCTTTAGTTACTCATTCAGCTGTTGCCCAATCGGGAATGATTCAAAAACACATTCCTGTATTAGGTAAAGCTTGTTTAACTGTTGGGGCCAGACAAATTCAAAACAGAGGCACCATTGGTGGTAATATCATGAATGCCTCACCTGCAGGGGATACGCTTCCCGTTCTTTTAGCCTATGATGCCACAATAGAAGTTTCTAATACGCAAGGCTCTCGCCAGATTCCTTTCACTGAGTTTTATACTGGCTATCGTCAAACAGCACTAAAAGAAGATGAAATGGTTACGCGAATTCTGATTAAAAAACCAAATCAAGGAGAAAAAGCAGATTTTATAA
Organism: bacterium; assembly: GCA_018812345.1. Classification (GTDB taxonomy): domain Bacteria; phylum UBA10199; class UBA10199; order UBA10199; family JADGCS01; genus JAHJDR01. The sequence continues at coordinate 7,174 of JAHJDR010000227.1, forward strand.
AAATTGGCACACGCAAAGCGCAAGCCATCTCAAAGGTCATGGCCTGTTTTCGGATGCAAACTCAAGACGATGTGATAACATCATTTCAAGCAGCCTATGGCAGTGTGGCAGCCATCCCTGTTCGTGTTACAGCATTAGAAGAGTTTCTCGTTGGAGAAAAACTAGAAGAAAAAACCATTGAAGAGGCCATCCAAATCACAAAAGATAACCTAAATCCCATAGATGACATCCGCTCAACAGCTGATTACCGCAAACATGTTTGTGGGGTTATGGTGAAGCGATTTTTGGTTACCCTATTACAATCATGATAGCACAAACCCCTACATTTCCTCTTAGCATATTTCTCCTCATGCTTTTATTTCTAGCCACCCCAACCTTAATTACGGTGCTTTTATTTTTTTCTTTCAAAAAAACTAAAATTTTGTTGGTAATAGCTGACCTTATACTCCTTCTTTTTCTTTGTGCGGATGTTTATGTCTTGTTTTTTCTCTTTTCAGAACTAGGCGTACTTAGATACGAACTTCTACTCTACGCTTTACCGCTCTTAATATCATTATTGCTCTATTTATGTCATATTTGGCTTTTTTTTAAAGCAAAAAAGTATGCCTCTTCTCTTGTACATATTATACTTTGTTTGTGCGTTATTTTTGTGTTGGGTTTACAATGGACTTCAGGTCTAAAACATCAAAAACAATATGAAAAAAGTGTCGCTCCTTCCAAGTATTGGTGCCAGGCCTACCTTCAAAACAATAATGACCTAGCTATACAACGAATCCAAGAACAGATCCTTTCGCATAATTTTGGATCTCCCGTTTATAAATGCAACACGCTATATGCTTATGCTGTTCTGGCACCGATACAGACCTTGTATGAGGACCAAATCAAAACAATTTATTCAACAAATTCTTCTTGCGTTGAGGCCAATGCCGTTTATCAAATTAGAACCTACCCCATTGACAATCACGAATTACGAAGCATAGATGCGGGCTCACTGTATTCTCCTCATTTGTGGGAATTTTATAACCGTCATGATGTGGCTGAAAAAAAATATCTTCAAGGTATCGATTTAGCAATAGAAACAGAAACAAAAATAAGACAAAAATATCCTGATGCACCACCGAGAAATCACTTTTCAGAAAAAAAGTATATGCTGGACACTATTGCCTTTTATTACAGAACAAAACAGTATCAAAAATTAAAGAATCTTTTTCTGAAATACAATGATTTCTTTGGACTTGATGACAAACTAGGCTCAGATGAATCCTATTATTTGGGCCTATGCTTAGACACACCACTCAATGAAAAGTACGCATTAGTTTATTTCAATCATGCCTTAAAGAGCTTAGAAAAAGACTACAAGAAAGGCAGAATAAGTTATCGCATTGAAATTCTAGAGGCAAAACAATTGGCTGAAAAGGGTCAATATGAAAACGCGTTTGCTATTATGAATAATCTTTTAAAAGATAGTAAAGAACTTCTGAAAAAAGATGCCTCTTTCTATGATTTGTTACAAAACAAAGTCAGCAGCAAAGCAAACCTTAATTTTAACATTATAGAAGAACGCCTACCTGATGACATAAGCAAAATCACCAACCCCCATGATGAAATAAATTGCAATCGTTTTGATTAATTTAAAAGGTCAAACGCCTTACAAAATCCCATTGACGATATCCGCTCAACAGCCACTTATCGCAAGCATGTTTGTGGCATTATGGTGAAGAGGTTTTTAGACCTTTTGTTACTTTTTAAAATCTTAAAAAAAAAACAAAAAAAGCCCAGGCAAGGGGAAGTAGCCTGGGCTCTTTTTTGGTCTATGATATGACCGAAACGGGATTAAATTCCTGAGTAGCTGATTGAAAGACCGCCACATGCTTGGTACCATTCAGCAGCTGTGGCATTTTCAAGATCAAAATCTTCAAATTCACAATCAGTAGAGATACCATCGTAGGTTACAGAGATTTCGCCATCAATAAGATCAGTGTCTAAATCGTAGTCTATGAAACCATCTACGTAGTAAGCTATTGTTTCACCAGCACAGGTTACTTCACCATCAAAGTCTTCGAAATCAATAGTTGAGATATTATCAGCAAGTTCAGAAGTGAAAGTGCCGAGTTGTGTGATTTGACCATAGTCACCAGTAACCCATTCCATTTCAACCATGATATCAGATTGGGCTGTCATGCCTGTTTCTGTGATTTCAAGAGTGAGATCACCATCAGCTGTTAATGTGCTACCAGCAACAGTGTTCACACATTCATCAAAAGAAATCAGATTGTTTTCGGCATCAACATAGAAAGTACCGCTTGAGAGGCAATCGCGTGTTTCAGAATGGAGCACATAAGTATAGACATCATCTTCAGCTGCGTCATACTCTTCTTCAGTTTCACTACGCATAAGAGCGTTTACAGCTGCGTTGGCTTCTGTTGCTGAGGCTTCTACGGCTGTTGTTGCTAAGGTAATAGATGTTTCAGCTAAGGCTGCTGAAGAGGTCGTATTATTTACATCCGCTTCTGAAAGAGCATCACTGGCGCCACCACATTGGCATAAAAAAGCAACCATGAAACCTAAGAGAATTATATTAAAAATATTTGTTATTTTTCTTGTAGTATCTTGCATAACATCTCCTATTAAGAAAATTCGAAGCTCGAAATCCGAAATACGAAACAAATCCGAATATCGAATTTCAAAACTTAGTTTATTTGTGTTCAGAATTTCGATATTGTTTCGAGCTTCGAAATTCGTGTTTTGTGTTTTTCTTGTCATGCTATTGGTATATGCATGGTCCGTGCCAGAATACGTGAAAAAGTACTAAGTACATAGAATAATAGTAAAAAGAAATAATCAGGACTGATAAAAGTAAATAAATCGAGATAAAATAGCATACGAGTATATTTGAATGAGAAGGGTGTTGTTCTGTGTCTTTTAAAGAGAAAAGAGTCCAAGCGATTGAAATATAAGAGTAAAATAAAGCATAAACGGGGCTGTTAGGATGGGTTATCTATAAAAAAGAAAATGAGCGTATATAATAAATAGATATATCAAAGCTTATTATAATAATAGAATAAAGCTAATAGCTTAAAATCATTAGTATATAAATATATAGAATGTATTCTAAAACAATGGCACAAAGATTGCTTTTATGAGATAATAGACTATATGAAACCCAAACCAAACATATTTCTCTACGATGATTATCGAAGCTATATAAAGGATTGGTTTGCCTGGAAAAAAGGATCTGATCAAGGCTATTCTTACAGAGAATTTTCAAAACAGGCTGGGTTTAAATCTCCCAATCAATTGCTTCTTGTTATTCAAAATAAAAGGGGGATTTCCCAAAATAGTCTTAAAGAATATGTAAAAGTCTTAGGCCTTAAACACGCAGAAAAAAAGTATTTTCAACTTTTAGTCGATTTTAGTCAGGAAAAAAATCTCACAAAGAAAAAGAACTTTTTTAAAGAAGTGAGTGATTATCGTAAGAAAAAAGGACATCATTTACAAGCTAAAGAATATGAATACCTTACTAATTGGTATTACGCAGCGATTCGTGAATTGGTAATGTTAAAAGATTTTCAAGAAGATCCCACGTGGATTGCAAAAAAACTTCATGGTTTGGTTACGGCGGCTCAGGCCCATCAAGCCATTGAGACACTCTTGGAAATCAAACTTTTAGAGCGTGATAATTCAGGAAATCTTTGTCATACAGATCAATATATAACGACAGGAAATGAAACGCAGGAGGTAGCGGCCTTTTTGTATCACGAGCAAATGAGTCAGATTACATTGGAAGCACTTAAAAGCAAAGATACAAGTAGACGCAATATTACAGCACTGACTTTTTCTGTTCGCAAAGAAGATTATGATAGTATTGTGGGAGAGCTCAATAAGTTGAGAAAGCGCATCATTAATTTTGTGCAACATCGTCTTGTGCAGGATGAGGATGATATGTTGTATCAGCTTAATTTGCAGTTTGTACCGTTGTCGGTGCCGCCGAAGGAATAAACGGGGCTCAAGGCATAAGGCTTAGGGCTTAGGGCTTAAGGCACATAAGGCATAAGGCTCAGGGCTTAAGGCGTAAGGCTTCAGATTTGAATAAAGAATATCGAATATTGAACAACTTATTGTCAATAATCAAATGTCAACATTTTGAGTTCTTTTGTTAGAAATTTTGCTGTTCAAGAGGAATCTTTATGAAAAAACACATAATGAGTTTGATAGTAGTTATGTTACTAATCTCCTGCGGTGGCACAACGGATAATAGTATTACTGAGGTGGGCAATGCTACAAATCCTAAAAATGTTGCCACAGCTAGTGCTACAACAATGGCTCTGACTCAAGCCACAACTGGTCTGCTTGATGCTGTTGATACAGGGCTTCTCACAAAAGGTTCTTATGTGACGATTCAAACAGAAGATTTTGACTGCACGTTTACGATTCTTTCCAAATCACTCACATGTTCTTGTCCTGACGGAGGCAGTTTTACTCGCTCCTATGATTCACTTGTTTCTATTGAAGACAATACGATTGTTCTTGATCGAGATATCGCCACCACTTTTGATGATTGTATAATCACGACTTGTGGTGAAACTATTACGCTTGCAGGTGATACAACCGGGCAAATGACAGGTTCTTATGATACCAACTCAGCTCAAGGCGATATTACGGCCAGTAGTAATACAGATAGCAGTTGTACGGGCATGACGTCAGGCACTGTAGATTATGGTTTTACCATGGAACTGACCTATGAAAATGCGGATGTCGCATTCTCAGGGTCTTATTGTTATGATGGTACAGCCCTTGATTTTGATACACTAGCCGATCTTGAAGCGGCTGTGGATCCGGATGGTGATTGTACAGATTTTGGTCCGTAAATTTCCTACATTTGACTCTTTTCTTAATTTATTCTAACGAAATCAATTACTTTAATTTAGTATGAGGATATTTCATGAATGAATTCGATTGGACAATGATGGTTGGTGGTTTGGCTTTTTTCTTTTTTGGTTTGCAAACAGCTCGTGATGGCTTGCAATTGGCAGCTGGTGAGCGGTTAAAGCTCCTTATGGGTAGGATCACCAATAATCGCTTTATGGCTTTAGGATTAGGGGCTTTAGTAACGATTATTTTGCAGAGCTCTAGTGCCACAACAGTTATACTTGTGAGTTTTGCTGAAACACAACTGATTACATTGTTTCAAGCCATTGGCGTTATTTTAGGCGCTGACATTGGAACAACTTTAGTAGTTGTTCTTTTATCTTTTAAGAAAATTACAAAATTTGCTTTAGTTATTTTTGCCATTGGTTTGGCTCTTGAGAATTTATCCAAAAAGCAACAAACACGCTATATTGGCTCTATTATTCTGGGATTTGGTCTCATCTTTTTTGGTATGCACCTCATGTCTAGTTCTGCCATTCCATTGCGTGAAAGTGAAATGGCCACAACGATTTTTGCCTATTTGGGTGATCATCCCTATATGAATCTATTATTCGCCACAATTTTTACAGGCGTTGTTCAGGCCTCAGCTGCTACGATTGGATTGGCTATTGCCTTGTCTTTTTCTGGCACGTTGTCTTTTGAAGCTTCTATTCCCATTGTATTAGGTGCCAACATAGGAACATGTATTACAGCAGGTCTTGCCTGCCTAGGAATGAAAACGGCTGGCAGACGTGTGGCAACAGCACATGTTATGATTAAGATATTGGGTGTGATCATGGTCATGCCTTTTCTTACAAATATTGCAGGCTGGGTGAACAATATTAACGATTTTATAAGTATGCAGACAACCATTTTGCTGCCTACAAGTGGTAAAATTGCCATGACACACTTACTGTTTAATGTTTTTATTGCGATATTCTTTTTACCGTTTATTGCGCCCTTAGTAAAACTCGTAAAGCGCATTGTGCCAGAATCCAAAGAACTCAAGGAGGGTTTTGCTCCAAAGTATTTAGATAAATCAGCATTAGAATCACCTCCTCTGGCCTTTGCACAGGCTAAACATGAAATTTTGCGAATCTCTAAAATAGCTAAAGAAATGTTTTCAGAGCTTTTTGATATGTTTAAAAACGATGAGGACATTGAGGCTGCTATTAAAGATATTCAATCAAAAGATGATCGTATTGATATGTTAGAAAAAGCAGTACGTTTTTATTTGTCGAAAATATCACAACGCGAGCTCACAGAAGAGCAAGGAACACAACAAATCGCATTGATCACAATCGCTGGTGAGTATGAAAACATTGGTGATTATATTTCAAAAGATATTTTAGCCTTAGCACGAAAAAAACAGAAAAAAATATCACGTTTTTCAGATGAAGGTTGGACTGAGTTGCAACAATTGCATAAAAAGGTTGCGGAAAACTTTGACCTCGCTGTTACTATGCTTATGCATTCTCATGAAGATATTGTGCGTAAGGCTATTCGAAACAATGAAGAAATCAAAGAGATGGAACAGGATTTACGAGCATCTCATATGCAACGGCTCCATGAAAAACGTATTGAATCTTATGAAACAAGTACTATTCACCTAGACCTTCTGAGTCAGTTTCGTGCTATAAATTATCGTTTGCTTAAGACAATCGGGATGGTGAGTGAGATGTATGTGAAGAAAGACTAAGGGGGAAGGCTTGAGGCTCAAGAGA
>JAHJDR010000228.1 GCA_018812345.1 bacterium
CTATCCACACAATATCATTTTGTGCGAGGCCATTATCAATTATGGATCTTGCTGCTGTACGGGCCCGCGTTTCTGACAAATGTTGATTATAACCATCAGAACCCACATCATCTGTATTTCCCACAATGTAAATAGGGCCAAGATTCGGATTTTGTTTCATGATTTTGGCAATGCCCGCAATTTTTTGATCATAGAAAGGATCTACGTGTGAGCCATCTGTTGGATAGTAAATGGTAAGTTCTTTTAGTTCTTTTTCGACTTTTTCAATTTTACTTTCTACAATTTTTACCACTTCACGTGTGCGTGGCAATTGGTGATCATAAGTTACTTTGAAACCAAAACGAACATTTGGGTTACCATAACCATTACCAATACCAAGTCCACCAAAGGCTGTCGCCTTTAATTGATACTCTGCCAAAAATCCTTTAGACACACCAAGCTTAAGCTCAAACGGAGAGGCAATTTCTTCCTGCCAAAAATTCTTCATCACTGTGGCGCCACCAAGTTCGAGAAAACTGGAAAGATCTGCATCAGGAATGATTTTAAAATTATAGGCTGCCGTATATAAAAACTCACTAGCCACATCGAGATTTAAGAACTGCTCTTGTTCTCGCATACGAAAACCAAGATTCAAACCAAAATAATGGCGGTCATACTCAATGTCACCAACTAGTAGCAACCCACCAGTCACATGCGATTCACCCACAAAATTACCGTCATTTCCTGAAGGCAACGTTAAAAAAGGTACAACAGAAACACCAATGTTTAGAAAATTGGATCCTGGTTGAATGATGTTATAAATACCTGTGAGCATGATGTCGCCAAAACTCACAGGCGTTTCCATAGTCGTCCCGCCAAGAACAGTGATATTGCTTGTAATGTGCATGGGAATACCAAGACCAACAGCAACACGATCAGAAAAACTATAACTGGCATTAAAATCAAATGTGGCTAAATGATCGACAATAGACTGCACACGAACATTGCCAGAAGCATTACCATATTCAAAAGGCTGATAGCCGTAGTTAAAACCAAATCCTAATGTGAGTGTGTTGGCTGCTTTTGGCGCAGATTCAACAAGAGAAAGGGTTCTGCTTCCTGGAAAATAATAACGTAAATTTTGTGAATTTAAAGCGTGAACACTTGTGGCAAAAACACAAACACCTAAAAGGGCTATAATAAAAATTATTCTTTTCATGTCATAGGCTTATAGAAGATTGCCCAGATAATTGCAAATGATAATCAGGGCTTAAAATGTCGTCTAAAATAAAAAGAAAACCAGACACAAAACCCGTAGTCCTGTGAGAGAAAGCCTGTACCACAAAGGTCTAATGTGTGTGTTTTTTTTCAAGTAGAAATAGAGCATAACGCCAATAAAATAAGAGGCATAAAAGAGACCAATGGCGATTTGTTGGCCAAGAGAGATTTTGTTGGCGGTAACATGGATGATTATGAAGATGAGAAGTAAAGACAAAGGGAGGAATTTGTAGTTTAAATGTTTCATGTCTAACGTCTAACGTCTGTCGTCTGTCGTCTGTCGTCTGTCGTGGGATTAAATCTTACGCTAGACGCTAGACGATAGACGCTAGCACGTAACCTTCATCCACTTTGCAAACTCACCCCTCGCTCTTTCAACTAACTTTTCTTTCCGCTCCCTTTTCGGTACGCGTTCATCAAAGGGTTTAAATAAACCAAAATTCACATTCATGGGTTGATAGTGTTTGGGGTCGGCATGTAAAATATGGTGAATGAGGGCTCCTAAAGCTGTTGAATGCTCTAACGGCGGTAGAGAATCATTTCCTAAAGACAAACCAACATATAATCCCACTGCCGCAGATTCCAGATAACCTTCGCATCCCACCATTTGGCCAGCCAAGTATAAATTGGGAAATGATTTTAGCTCGAGACCTTCTTTTAATAATGTAGGGGAATTGATATAGGTATTGCGATGCATGGAGCCCAATCGCACAAAATTTGCCTTTTCCAAACCAGGAATGAGGCGAAAAACCCGTTCTTGTTCCCCATATTTCATCTGTGTTTGAAAGCCTACCATGTTGTACATTGTGTCGTGTAGGTTGTCTTGGCGTAGTTGGACGAGGGCGTGGAGATCGGTTATCGGTTTTCGGTTATCGGTTTTCGCAATAGATTCATACAATTTAGAGAAGCCGACGGGTTTCATGGGGCCGTAGCGTAGGGTTTCATCACCACGTCGCACCATTTCTTCTATAGGCAGGCAGCCATCAAAGAATTGGTTTTTATCAAAGTCGTGAATAGGTGCTAGTTCTGCCTTTTTAATTGCCTCGATGAATGTAAAGTATTGTTCTTTATTTAGGGGGCAGTTGATGTAGTCTCCGGACTCGGTTATCGGTTCTCGGTTATCGGTTATCGTATTATTCTCTAACGAGAAACGATCACCTATAACCGATAACCCAGAGTACCGGTTGCCACGAAACGCTATACTCATATCAATGCTATCTTTTTCAACAATGGGGGCTATGGCATCATAAAAGTACAAATAATCTTGGCCTGTTTGTTCACCTAGCCATGAAGCCAAGGTGTCCTCTGTTAATGGCCCTGTTGCCAGAATCACTTTTTCAGCTAAAAGACAATCTCCACTTTCACATAAAACACGAATCAAATCCCCTTCTTTTTCAAGACCTGTTACTAATGCTGATAAATAATTTAAGGACGACAAAGAACTGAGTTCTTGTTTTACTTCTAAAGAGAATTTTTCACGGTCTACAGCCAGGGCATTACCTGCAGGAACACTTGTTTTCTGAGCCGCCTTCATAATAAGGGAATCAAGCTTAGCCATTTCTTCTTTTAAAAGACCTGCAGCATTTTTCACATCACTGCCGCGAAAGGAATTAGAGCACACAAGCTCGGCAGGTAAAGCTGTTTGATGCGCTGCGGTGGTTTTAAGAGGACGCATTTCAATGAGCAAAACATCCAAACCCTTTTTTGCCAATTGATACGCACATTCAGACCCAGCTAACCCAGCACCAACAACAGCAATTTTGTAAATTTTAGTAGTCATGAGGCCAGCGTATAAAGACGATCCCCCCATTCGTCAACAACTCCTCCAAAAGGTGCCTGCCCCGTTTGCGGGGACGTTCCACTTTTCGACGAAAAAGGCACCCCCCACACCGTTCAAATTCTTGGACACATTTGTGTCCACAAATAATACATTAAACACAACATTACGGAGGAATTGCCGATTATAGAGATATAGACTATTTAAAGTAACAAATTTAGGAGTATTTATGCAATGTGTAACCCCTACTTTGCCTGTGACACATATACCCGGAGCTGGGAGTTTAAATTTATTGATTAATAATTATACTAGAACCATGACCCCGAATGATCGTGAGTTTCCGCCCAAAGTTGATACATATCGACACCTGAAATTAGATCGGTTAATGCCAATGGCGTCTTCGTTTCTCGAGAGTGGGTGCAGAGGCTTACAAGACAGATTGAGAGATAAAGCAGCATTAATTGCGCAATTGCAAGCAACCCATAGAGGCGCACGCATCTTAACAGATGGGCAAAGACCATACATTAGAGATAAAGATAAAGCATGGCAACCATTACCTGCGCGAAATGCAACAAGTGCCTCTGCCGATAAATCACCAGACTTTAGGTTAAGAGCTTATTCACCACTTGATCCAGATGCACGTGGACCAGTCCAGTTTTTAGCTTGGCATACGCGACATAGTTCAGCTCTTCATTTAGCAAGTCCTAAATACTATGACCCGTATATTTTGGGTCTTGCTTTTGATCACGATCCAGACACAGTGCATGATGTCCCACAAATGACGGCTTTTAATCTAAATGCCTTTGAAAGATTCTTTATCGATGAAGATGGTCAAATATACTACCAAAGAGAAGATGGCATGATAGAGGTTCTGCCTGATTTCTTTGCAGAGGGATTAACTGCTTATTGCAAGCATAATAGCTCTCACCGCTATCTGCATCACATGACTAAATGTGATTTTGGTGATGTGGGATTGTATAAGCCAGGCATTCAAGTAACAAGTCCTCCACCATTATACGATGGGCCAAGACAACTTATATATTCTAGCCCTCCTCATACGCCTCCTAAACATCCCGGAACAGGACAACCTGTTGTTGATCCCTATCAACCAAGCCCCCATGAAAGAGCTTATCGGCATGTAGATGCCATTGTTTTGAAAAAATAGGAGCCATCCAAAAGGTACCGTCACACCGTTCAAATTCTTGGCCACAATTGTGTCCACAAATAATACTTTCTGCACAACTTTAATGGGCTATTAGCGATAAGTCGCCTGAAGGAGTTCGCCTATGGCAGACGTACAAGCACTCACGCAAAAGATCCATGAATATACGGATTGGGTCGTTGAGCAAGAACAAATAAATAACCCAAAGTTTAAATATCACAAACACTTAGATGCTTCTTACCGCACCTGGACTGCTGGAGATACCTGGACCATGACAGAGGTTCCCAAGAATAAAGTCATGGATTATCAAGAAGTTCTTAATTTTGGGCTTTTTCATCCTGAGTACGGACAAGAATTTGCTAATCGTTTTGAAACCGTTATTCCCTGGCAGCTGAGTGCTGAACAAGAGTATGAGTTGGGAGAAAAAATTGCTTTTATTGATGAGAGCATTCAGATCATTAAAGATGTTATCAAACAAGATTTTCCAAAAGCCAAACCAGGTAGTTTTGAATATGATACCAAACTCGCTATAGCCCTATGGTTTTTTTGTCTCATAGACAGTAATCCTAGCTTTGAAATAGTAGCCTCCTTAAAATCGATGACCAATAATTATTTGGAAATATGTTTTGGTGATGATTATCATGAAGTTGGTTATCTTGACTCTGTCAGTCATGCATTAAACACATATAACGATTCTGAAATGCAGGATTATTATCAACTCTATGATGAAATGGATAAGGCTGATTGTGAAAGAGACTTTGGTAAAAACAGCAAACATTGTAAGGACCCTGATAAACCAAGAAAAAGAATCATGCGTCAATCAGAACAACTAGGTGGCCTAGGACTCTTAGAAGTTGAAGAAGATCTTCCTGGAGAAGGTACGGTTTATGATGTGCTCAAACGAGGCCAAGGGTTTTGTACGGAAATGGCTTATACTTACGCCTATATTGCCAAAAGAGCCGGTTTGGATGTTGGTTTTGGACAGGCGGCTATTGATTCCCCAGGACAACCTAATCATCGATTTAATATCGTTTACTGTGGCCCAAAAAAACAACCTGTAAAAATTGATTTAGCCCAAAAATCCATTGAACAACAATACACTGAAGAAACACCAGAAGACCCTTATCAAGTACTTGCGAATTTTTATGAACAATTTAGTCAATCGTTTGAAAAATACCCTCAAATCTTTGAACATAATTTCTTTCTAGGTTACGCACTTGACCCCACAAATCCCGATATTCTTAATGGCATGGCAAGTTATTTTTATAACATAAAAGATGACATTGAAAAAACCCATGAATACTACCAAGCATCCACACTTTACGGAAACGCCTGGGCTTTTAATCAAAGTAATGCCGCTAATTTTTATGATGCTTATCCTGAATATGATAATCCCAAAGAATACTATCAAAAAGCCTATGATATTTATCACACATATGAAGAACAAACTGGTAACACATCAAAATTAGATATTAACGATCTTGTCTGTTATGCCAGTAGCGCTTATCACTTTGGAAACCTTGATAAAGCAAAAACTTTATTTGAGCAGGCTATTGCTATTAACCAATATGAAACAATGCTCGAATCTGGCAGTAGTGACTACGCTTATTGTCTTGCACGCTCTGGAGACATCAAAAACGGACATGCGTGGTTTCAGTCCTGTCTCGTTCCTGACAACGAAAGTCTCAATGTGCTTATTTTGAACTATTTAGATTTCGTTGATAACTTTTTACCTATAGAAAAACGCGCTGGTGCTCGAGAATATGCTTATAGAGTTTTGACAGAAGCCTATGAAGCAACGGGCATAGAACGCTATCAAGAGATTGCAATCAAACTGGATAAAACACTGCGCTATACACAGCCTGATGAAGAGCCTGTTATTAGCAATGAGAACCTCGCCTCAGAACCAATTGTAGATTATAACACACGTTTATCAAATCTCATTGCCCTCCATAAACAAGACGCAAAGCAAGAACTTATAACCATGTATGAAGAGGTACAATATTTTGGTTCTTTTCAAGGATCTGCCAATCAAATGTATGCACAAGCTCTTTACAATCTTCATGTCGATCATTTAACTCCTGAAAACTATCAACAAGCCTTGCCTGATTTAGAAAAAGCCTTCTTCACCTATCCGATGATGGATCTATTAATTGCTGCCTTAGCCTATTGCTATGTTCTTGATGGTGATGAGGCAAAAATTGATCAGCTTTTTGATAAGATTCATGGTCTTGTTTCTCAACCGGACATTCTCTATGCCAAACTGGCTAGTGCTTATTTTGATGCTAAAGAGTTTGGCTCTGCTGCTTATTATTACAAGCAAGCGATCAAACACGAGCCTGATAGTGGTTTTTATCATTACAATTATGCAGCAAGCCTTTACAATAATGAACAAGATTCTGAAGCTGAAGCCTATTACGACAAAGCGTGTACCCTTGATCCTCAATATTGCAAACAGTAGGACCATCCAAAAGGTGCCTGCCCCGTTTGCGGGGACGTTCTCTTCGACGCCTCAACCTCTTCTTTCCTAACAGTTAACAACCAATCCGGTCACAGGCACATAGTTCTTTATTTTCTTACAGCCGGGCAATACCCTGACCGTGAGCTTTTTTGGGGAAAGTTTTGGCACGTGAGTGGGCGTTTATTGTAAACACAACACTTTCGTTCCTTTGTGAGCATAATACAGGCGTGATCGCTTCCTCGCATCATGAGAAACACGCCCGCCTTATCTCTATATCGTGAAATTTTATTTTCTTTTAAAAGTCTTTTGGCAACTTTTCGAGGTTCTTCATCTTCAAAAGCCCATCCCAAACGTACAATATCCTCAAAATACATTTCAATGGGCATTGTACAACAAATAGCGTTACATAATGCACACATCCCTTTTTTGTATTTTACCCATGTTTCGGGTTTGTCTTTATGGGGATTTGATAAAGCTGGCCATGATGCGATCATAATATTCTGAAACAATCTGTTTTTTTTATTTGATACAAAAACCCTTCTTTCACATCTTTTTTTTCAGAACATATCTGAAATTTAAACACAGAACCTCTTCTCAGTTTCTTAAAGGCATGATTGTTCTGCGAGATGTTGTTAGTAAATAGTTGAAACCGTGTAAGCCCATCAACCCCACAACCCAAAAATTCATAGCCATCTTTCATAGACATAATATGACTCACAGCCACATAAACATCTTTTTTCACGACAGCTGCTTTCTGAACCAACCTGTTTGTCAGCATGAGATAGCTATAAAGCAGATACTGTTTTTTCAACCCCACAGCTTTGTCAAAGTCTTGTATATAAGAAGGTGTTTGCCATTCAATTTCATGATGGCACCAATCGCCTTTATGAACAATATTAAAAGGACATGAGTTGTGACAAACACAGGGTGCCAACACACGCCATGTCCGTTCAGCATGAAAGGCATCTCTTAACTCCTGCAAATCACGACTGATTTTTTTTGTGCCTGGCTCTATAAAAACCATGAGTGTGTCTTGATGACAAAAAGAACGAATAAAACGATCCATGGCTGTTATTTGTTGTTCACGTGTGGAAAGCTCATTAAAAAAATTGCCACTAAACAGAATATCACAAGGTTTTCTTTCAGGAATACTGCGGTTAAGATCTGTTTGACATGGTGTGATGTGAACACGAATGTCAAGATCACTGTTTCCCTTCAGCACAAACAGAAAGGCTTTCATAAGCTTGATGCCATCATTGAGAATTTTTTTGTTTTGTTCAAATGCCATTATTTCAATTTGAATTGTTTTGTTTTGAGCCAGTCCTTTGTCCAGAAGATACAACAGAAAGCCAAAACTCATGGTTAAAGGTCCAGAGGCCAGATCTACAATTCTTATTTTGTCCTTGAGATGTATGTGAGAGTGATTTGTGCGCAAGAGGTGGTAAACTTTATAGGCGTTGACTGGTAAAAAATACGCTAAATAACCAGATCTCAGGACAGGATCGTCGAAATAATTAAAGCGTCTTTGTGTACGCTGCGTGGTAAATAGTTCATTAAGACGAATAACACCTTTTGAAAAATACTGTGTGTCTTGCTTGATCCAGTCCGCTTGGGCACGCGTTTTTTTGAGATAGTTGTTTTTGAGATAGATTTTAAGATTGCTTTCGAAAAGCTGCCAACTCTTATTCATAAAAAATGCTCTAATAAACTAACCAAACTTAATCAATGCGTTCTAAAAGGTACCTTTCCCTTCGACACCGCTCAGGTCATGAGCCTCCTCTTTTAACCAATCACTTTTCGCCTGACATGAAACAACCAATCTTGCCACATTCTAATATCTCGAGGCAAGTGAGATAGGTCTTCATCAAGAGAATAGACTTCTCGAGAGGAGTTTGGATCTCTTACAGCTAAAACAATACGCTCTTTTGTTTCCCAATCAACCCCCACGCCATACATCATATTACCTGTAAGGCCCAATGGCAAAAACGTACCATGCTTAATGTCAACCATACGACAGGAATGCATTTTTCTAAAAGAGCTTCTTGCCAATAAAAAGATTGGCTCGTATCCAGATTCGCTAAGCCTTTGGACAACATTAAAACTAGGATCCACAACCCAAGGATCATCTTCTGTTTTTATTATCGCGATTTCTTCTGCATCATCTACATAAGGCTGCCCACGAATAAAATCTTGATCATGTACAAGAAGAAAACAATGGTTATCTGTAGCGCGCGAAAAAAATCTGGGTTCTCTACCATATGCCTTAGAAATAGAGAAGCCTGGCAAGCGTTGACAACAATTAATATATGCCACATCCGTTAAATGATGGCACATTCCTTCAGGATCTAAATGACGTGCGGGATTATAATGTGGAATTCTAATTTCTCGCTTTTTTTCATCAAAAACAAGATAAGCCTCTGGATTTAGTCTTAAGTGTTCCTGGCCATAACGTAAACTGCGCACCAATTTATTAAGAAAAGGCACCGCCTCTTGCATTGTTTGTGGGTTTTTGAGGGGCTGAATAATCTGACTAAGCTGAATATGCGGACGATTGTCTAATCCAAAACTCGCCACATAAGGCGGTGGTGGCAGCATGGAACCTTTAAAAACAATTGATGAAGGTGTATAATTTATACCTGAAATATGCATATCCTATCTACCATATACTATATCGATCATATAAAGAATAAGTTGTTAGAAATATTGATTGGACTGAAATAATTAGAATTCTTCAGCACTTAGCCAGGTTTCAATGCGTTCTGGCGTGAGGATGTCATAACCTTCGACATTATCACTGTTGAAAATATCATATGTGGTACCCCCACCACCCTCAACATCTTCATACCGAACAGGCAAATCACCAACGACATAGAAATGATCATACCAATAAGGTTCATCTATTTCGCATAGCCCCTCTACAACATCTATTTCTTCTGGTATTCCAGGTCCTGTAAAATGCTGTGTTTCTTCCATCACAAATTCATTACCTTCATACGCAACCTCTGCTATACAAATGTCTTTTGTTTCTTCATTCCAAGAAAATCTGAGGGCATAAGAAATTTGTCTCTCAGGTGGATCTGACTGGATATCAACATACTCACCAATACACTGCTCTGTAAGAACATTACACTGATAATGAATATGATACGTTATGTAATAATCTCGATTAGGATGATACTCCTCCACACGCATGGTCATGAGATGCATGCTAGGATCAGAAAAATCATAAGCAATGCCCACATAACGTTTACTTTCAGTTTGCTCTGCTGTGAGTGTGTCCGGATCGATCATCACAATGATACCACGAAAAGGATCCCCTTCATCATCTGTTGTAAAAACATAGGTGCCCACATATTCGCCTGTTTCTTGATCACTAATATACATGCGCACAAACTCAGGATCATTATCCAGAACAAGCTCGACAGTAAAGGAAGCTATGCCATCCAAAAACTCAATGGGGTCTAGCTCAAACAGTTGCGTTTCATCAGTCACCTTTTCAATGCCTCGCGCCTCAAGTTGCGCTTTTACTTCCGTACCCAAAATTTCAAAATTCGTACGATGATCACGTGCAGCTTCCATACCGCCAAATAAAAAGATATCTTCCCATAAAGCGGATGGTCCTGTGAGATACTTTATTTGACTTGTTAAATAGGAAACGGATGCCCCTGTTTCTGCTGTTCCATCAAGGGCTGTATCAGGAATAGCCTCATCAAAATCGGGCATGACATTATTTTCGGGGATTGTAGGATTTCCTGATATAGTACCTATAGTGGTCGTGCCACCTGTTGCCGCGGTACCACCACAATGCACTATACCGAAAAACACAACGACAAGAACACAACTAAGGAAAATGTTTTTGACGATTTTAATCATTTTTTCTTTTCCCCTGTCTTGGTCACGGGAAATAATTGCATGTTCAATTGATACACTTCATGAAATTCTTTTCCACTATTACCAATCATATTCACAATCTCTTCTTTTACTTTATGCAAATACTGTTTGATCTCGGGTAACGTTTCCGTAGGCATAGGAATTGTAAGTGATGTGATGTCACGCAATTGCTTGGGCACATTGAGCATGGACTCTGCTGCTTCTCTAAGCATAGCACGATGAAAATTAAAAACTTCTAAAGAAGCAACTTCTGGTTGTGTGCTTAAACTAGAAAGCGCCTGTTGCAACCTACCCTCCTCATCACGATCTAACAAACCTAAACGTAATAAAACATCTATTGCGTGTTTTGCCTGACTAGCATTGATACGAAACTTTAAACGAGCTGCTATCCATTCATGATCTTCTTTAAAATGTGGTAACGCAACCATCTCTCTAATAATCACAAAATGTTTTTGCGTGTAATATTCAAATTGATCCTTCTCAATTCCATGAAACGCCACCTTTGGTTTCAATACCAGCATGCGCTCAAAATACAAATCCTTGTCTGAATCTGTTTTAGCCTGATTAAAAAACACCAAATTTTCAAAATAAGATGCTTCTTTCTTGTTTAATTTCATTGCCTTAGTGAATTTGTTAATGGCTGCTGGTGAAAGATTACGCTTCCCATCCATCACGACTTTTAAATAAGCAGAGGAAGAAAGACCCCCCATTTTGGCAAAAAACCTAAATGAAAACTTAGGGTTATTATCCTTTTGGTCTTGATAATAATCTTTAAGAAACTGGCGATAGTCAGTGTATGTAAACAAGGCGTTCTTCATATCTTATCTATTATTATGCCAGACACAGCCATATTCCACAAGAGAAATAAATTCATTTTCGTTTACTTTTGTAAACACTTTTACAACACTAATCCGTTATTAGTATTGTTATTATATTATTTTTTGGTATAATAATGAGTATAGCGTTTACTATATTAATATATTTGGTGTTTTTATAAACGTTGAAATCTGTGTGGTGAGTGGTTGCTTGCTGATAATGGCAATATGAAAGGAAGCGACCATGAAAAAACAAATTAAAGCTACTTTTGTCCTTCTGACAACAGTTCTTCTGATTCTATTAAGCATCTCTAATTCCTACGCCCGTGAAGAGGGTGGATTTGAAGTCATTGGCATTGAGGCCAGAGACTATCTCATCCTGGATTTTGCTAATATTGATGGTGATGAATATGAAGACGTCCTTGTGGTGCCCCAGGGTGTCGAGAATATCAGAGAAGATGTGGCAGCTCAAGCCTACATCTTTTTGGGAAAAGACTTAAGGGATGATTTTGTGCTCAATGTAGAAGAAGCAAATTATCTAATCACTATCGAAGATATGCTTGAGCTTCAAATCAAAGATATTTTTGTCGAACAAGATTTTGAAAGCGAATTAGATACAGATAATATGATTCTTATTTTTGGCGATGAAGAAAACATGTTTCACGAAGAAATTGTTCTTTCTTCAATGGATTTAAATCGCTTTGTTAATCCCAGAATTCCTGGCATGGCAGATCTTGAAGAATATGATCTTTTACCAACAGGTATTCATAAATGGGGTTATCCACCTTATGCTAAGAGATTTGGAAAAAACAATCTTCTCACAATTCTTTGGGATCCTGGAAGAGTTGGCCACACAGCTGCTACTAAACAATACATTGAAAAATTAATCTTTGGCCCTGACTCAAGTGTTAAAGAATATTTTAAAGCACAATCAAATGGACAATATGAATTAACCAATGCTGGCATTCTCGGTTGGTATGATGCTGTAAATGCTGCTAATCATTATTGGCTTCCTAAAGATGAA
Organism: bacterium; assembly: GCA_018812345.1. Lineage (GTDB taxonomy): Bacteria > UBA10199 > UBA10199 > UBA10199 > JADGCS01 > JAHJDR01. The sequence continues at coordinate 12,388 of JAHJDR010000228.1, forward strand.
AAAGACACTGATGGTGACGGTTTTATTTCCAACCATACAAAAAAACGTCACGAAGCCATTCAACTTGCGGATCCTGCTTTTGATTTCTCAAAATACGATTTCAATAAAGATGGTAAACTCGACGCACGAGATGAGCTTGCCATTATGATTGTGATTCCTCAAGCCAACACCTTTGGCACAAATCGCTGGGTGGTTGCGCAAGAGTACCCTTCAATTAAACACATGTTTGTCGATGGCATTGAGCTTAATGTTGTTGCCGAAGCATACCTTCCAGAAAAAGCCTTAAACTTTGCCTCTTCTGGTCACAGAGAAAATGTGGGCTTGATAGCACATGAGCTCGCCCATCTTATGCTAGAAGCTCCTGATGAATATTTTACAAACATGTATTTCCCTTATGCAGCAGGTTCTTATTCCCTCATGGATCAACATGGTAATTTACCAAGTCTCGATCCATATTTAAAAATGCGTAACGGCTGGATAACACCTAAAGTCATCAAGCAAACAGGTTGTTATCCTATCGTTGATCAAGAAACCAATGCTAATGACATTTACCTAATTTATGATCCTATAAATCCTTTAGAATTCTTTCTGATAGAGAATCGACAAAAGGGTCAATACTTTGATTCTATGCTTGCTGATCCTGGTTTAGGAATATGGAATATCTCAGAAGATAAAAACATGTATTCTAAACTGAGTGCTCCTTACGGGGTAGATGCAACTAAATGGAACAAGATTGAAGGCAAGGACTGGGGTCGTCGCGGCATCCGACTATTAAGAAGCCAGCTTTATCCCTTAAGCGCTGCTCAAGCACTCTGGGAAAATGGCGATCTTCCTGCGCTTGGCTATTATGACTTTAAATGGATCAATGGCTCTTATACAGGCGTGAAATTAACTTATGTATCAAACGCAGATAAACTCATGGAATTCTGTGTTGAAATCCCTGCATACATGGAAATGCCCGTCGTTAAATAAACTTTATTGCCAATGCCTGAGCACGTAATTCTTTACGTGCTCGGCTAAGGCATTTTTTTGGAGATGAACAATGAAACACATAAAGAAAATGATTTTTAGTTTTGCTATTCTGACTCTTGTTCTAGCCTTAAGTTCTACAGCTCTTGCGAGAGCTGAAGCACCAGAACCGGGCCCTGACCCTTTTCCTTATCCTGCTCATGAACGTTCTGAGTTCATAGCTGAAGAACCTGGACCAGACCCTTTCCAATGTGAAGACCAACCTTATATTGAAGCTCTTTTAAATGAATTCTTACAAGAAGCTATCAGGGATTATGATGTTGTAAGAATCCCTGGTCCTATGCTTAACGAAATGATGCGTATAGGTGAGATTGTTGAAATCCCGTTTATCAATCTTCTTGAAGAAAGAGAAATGTATATGGGCGTTGCACAACCCTATACCGCTCGTGATGAATCTGTAGAAACAGCTGTCGTAAAAATGGGCGGCCAAGAATACTTTGAAGAACCCCTCCCACAAATCAACGCCTATACCATCGGCTGTCAAGACCCTCGGGATGGTTGCGGTGTGATAACCTTTCTTAATGAAGAAAACACACAGTATGAAGGCATGGTATCAGATCCGCTCATTGGTTTTGCCGCCATTGAATCTGTTTCTAGCTTGCTCAAAAACCTGACAGGCGAAGACTTTGCCATAGACCCTAATTGTTCTATTATTTACAATGGTAATGCTGTAGCTGCCATTGATTTTTCTGAAGAGAATGATCCAACAGATAATGTGTTTTATGAAATGGGCAGACACGCAGAAATGCATGAAGCAGAACTCATGCACAATGAAACAAGTGATTCCGATGAAACCAAAGAAGGTAGCATGCTCACTAAGACCATTAACATTGTTCTCGATTCAGATGGGACTTTTTATGGTTCAGACAAAAACACTGTTTGGGGTCGTCAACATTCAGTTCTGCATAATGTGAATCTTATTTATCATTGGATTGAACCTGCCACAGGAGGTCAGTTTGATATTGATTTTAAAATTGTTGGTATGGAATCGTGGTTACCTAATAGTGGGCCCACAAATACAGATAGTGACAAGCTAACCAATGAAGTGAACGGCACAAGCTATTACATGAAAAGACATCCTGCAAAAAATGAAGTAAGTTTTTTCTATGTAGGCTATGACCTTGCTGGTGGCATTGCTGGTCAAGCAGGTGGTATTTGTAATCTTCCCGGTTATGATGACACTTATGGCAGCAACCAAACTCATCAAAAAAATCACGCTATTGGCCAACAAGTAGCTGATGCCTCTGGCTATCAGTTTGCCACTCTATATGGTCGCTCAGCTGTCATGGCACATGAAATAGCTCATATGTTAGGTGGTACACATGGCTCTGGTCAGAAAAATGCTTGTGCCGGTGGCGTATGGCCAAATGTTTGTGGTACAACACTTATGCTCAGTGGTGCTGCAGGTGGCGTTGATCCAGATTATAGACAATCATTTTTCTCAGATGCCAATGACAAGCAAATTAAGAAGTGCGTTAGCGAAGCCAAATAAAACAATTTTCTTCCCTCCCCTTTCTAAGGACCCGCATTCCCAAATGATGCGGGTCTTTTTTTTATTTCTTAAAAGTGAGGGTACCTTTTGTGTCCGAAAGTGCACGTCCTGAGCGTAGTCGAAGGAGAACGTCACCTTTTGGATGGCACCTATTTTTTGCCAGCTAGTGCTTCGGCGATGTTTTGCACCACACCACGCATTGTTGTGAGCGTGCCAACCTCTGGATCAGTAAGCGATGAGAAAAAAGGACGGGCTTTTCCAGGAATTTTGCCTAACACGCCTTTTTTCTCATGATGATACTTAGCCCTAAATGCTGTGATGGCATCTTTGATCTCCGTATCTAATGCTATAGCCCTTGCAAAAAATGCATGGGGATCTTTTATATCTGTGCCATTTTCTGTATAGGCCGATTGAAGCTCAGCCAGCACAAAACACGAATAATCTGATACCAGGCGATACAATTCAAATGCATCAGATCGGAGTTCATCATCATCAATTTTATGTTTCCAACTTTCCAACCCTTTGAGCTGTTCAACTAGGCCTGTGACCAAATCACCCAGGTTTTCAATTTGGTCTGTGGCTTCATTGAGATGATGTGTTCTATGTGTTGTAGGAATCAAATCCAAAAAGGGTTGAATCTCAGCTTGTTTGTGATCAACAATATTTTCCAACGCTTCAATCTCAGGCTGTACGCCCTCTAGCTTCATCACCGCATCAGCTTGATTTCTACGAAAAGCCACCATGACATCATCCAAAAGAGCAAACATATTTGTCACATCATCAGCCATACCAGAAATTTCTTTTTGTGCTGCTTCAACAGCTAAATCTGGTATCTTGATAAGTTCTCCAGGAAGGTGAGTAAATAGATCCTCAGCAACCTGCTTATCAGGAACTAGTTTCATAAGCAGATTATTCACATGTCTCAAAAAAGGCAAAAATACGAGTCCCTCAACAAGGTTAAATGTCCAGTGACTAAAGACTATTTGACCTTCTAAAGGGTTCATATCAAAACGCTTATACATACCCTCAAATGCAGGATTTGATAATATTTTATGAAGCAAATCAATGTATTGAGGACTGAAAGCAAAAAGAGCTAGCACAAGTGCTGTATTAAAAAATGTATGCCCCACAGCACTGCGCAAAGCATCACGAGTAGCCCCCTTTTGTGCTGCCGCCATTAAAGCCGTTACTGTGGTTCCAATGTTGAGCCCAAACACACACGCAGCTGCAGTGTGAAAACCAAATACAGGATCACCTGTTGCTGCTGAAGTTGCTCCTGCAAGAGCAAGAACAATACCCAGGGTAGCTGAAGATGACTGGATAGTTGCTGTGGCCGCTGTAGCAAGAAGAATACAAGAAAGCACTCCGATAAGCGTTGTCCCATTCATCAAGCCATGTTCATGCAAAGCTGTCATAGCATATTCAAAACGCGCTATCATCTCAGGGGTTTTCAGGGCATGTTTCATCATTTCTAAACCTGTAAACAAACTCCCAAACCCAAAAATTGCTTTGGCCAAACTTTTAGTTTTTTGATATTTTGTTCCTTCATCGAAGAAAAAATAAGGAAGTCCTATGGCTGCAAAATAAGGCCCCCATTTAGAAACAGGGAGAGCAAAAAACAGACCTGTCATACATGTTCCTAAATTAGCTCCTAGATTAATTGCCAAAGCTTGAAATCGCGTAATAATATTTTGACTCACTAACCCCACATTGACTGATGTCGTGATGGAACTTGATTGCCATGTTGCAGTCACAGCGGCCCCAGTAGCATAACCAGAAAAACGATTGCCTGCGAGTTTGGCCATGACTTTTCTGAGCTGATTTCCAAAAGCATCACGCAGACCTTCGGGCATAAATTTCATACCCAAAAAGAAAAACGCTAAGCCACCGCCTACTTGACCAATCGTTTGGAGAGCCGAAAGCAAAGCACTTGTTTCTTCTGTCCCATCACTGGCAAAGGCTCCAGGGATAAATGCCGCTGCTAGCAACATGGTTGCTGCCATAGCCACGTGCTTGGGGCTCATTTGAGATAATGTAGACGTGGTTTTACCTAAGAGCTCTTCAGCAGAACGCACTAATGCTTGAACCGCCATGCTGCCTTCATTCACAAAACTTCCCACATAAGCAGTCACACGACTTAAATAAGGAACGCTTGCCTGAACAATTCTATCAAGACTTAAGCTGCTCATCTGTTGCTGTATCTCTGCTGGTGATAATCGATCAAGATTTGTCACAATATCTTGAAAGCGCACAACATCAGGATGAGTAAGAAAGACTTGCAACGCCTGTTCGAGTTCTGGATTATCTTGGGCATTATAAGCAACAGTCCCTATACCACGGGCCGCTAATGTTGAAGGGGTCAAAACACCTGCACCAGGTATCATTTTTGGTGTGCTAATATCTTTAGCTAAGGGAGGTCTGACTTCTTGGGTAAAAACCTGATCAGCTCTTTCCCATGGTGGCGTTTGAACATGGCGTCCATCAGCTGTTTGAAAAAATTGTTGGGGTTCAACAGCTGTCTGTTTTGTTGTTGGGCTTAATAAACCTATTCCGGCTAAAGCAGGATTACCAATAATTGCCGCATTCGCACCCGCCTGCATAGCAGGATTTAAAAGCATAGAATTAAACATGCTGTAGTCACCTTGTAAAACTGTAACGCATGGAATATGAGGGATCCTTTTTGCATTACATCGTTAGTCTAACCGACCCCATGGTATGGAAATCTTAGGCTCCCCTAAATAGATATAGGGGAAAAGATTTTGTATGTGGGATCTATTAAAATGATGATAGGACGTCAATAGTGACTTTGTGCTGACACCCGTTTCTTGTCTGTCGTCTGTCGTCTAGCGTCTATCGTGATAGAAAAAAAATATCCGCCAATAAACAC
>JAHJDR010000032.1 GCA_018812345.1 bacterium
ACACAAGGGCTAGCGAGAAATCGTTAGTCCTTTTTTATTGCTCAAAACCTATTCATGCTCCACTTTTTGTTTCCTATGTACCTTGTGATCGGACCTGTACTAAGTCCGGACTTGACCCCCTTTTCTTTAAATAGTAAAGTAAGCCTAAAGTTTTATCGAAAGAACAATAGCTATAATGATTATAACAAAATTTTTACAGGCGATATATTTTGTTTCAAAAAACCCAATAAGGTTATTATCTACATAACATTTACCCTCTTTAACGAACTAAAAAAAGTATTGATAAAAGAACTTGAGTGCAAAATCTTTGATGTACAAAATCAGAAACACATAGACTGTATAATTATCGAAAATTATTCAGAAAATTATACAGAAAATAATTTTTCCGATGATGGTGTTGCTTGGGGAGTTGAACCACCAAAATTTCCAGAGCATTACTATAATCTTGGCTTAATCAATAATCGTGAAATACCAGCTGAGAGCGCAAGAGATTACTTTTTAGCTCTAGAGTGTGAAGGTATTGTTTTTGATAATCCAGAAGAACAAAATATAGCTCTAAGACAAGATAAATTTACAGTTATTACTGATATTGAGCTTCAACTAAATTTTATCACTTCAAAAAATAAAGCATTCTGTTTTAAAACAAATGTTTTTAGGCTAGATCCTTGCTTGCACCCTAATAGAACTGAGCTGTAATACTTATAATAAAAAGTAACTTTTTAGGTAACCACCACTCAATATCCCTTAAAACACACATGCTTATCTCAGAAATGAACTAGATTTATTTCGTTATTTCTCATTTACTTAACATCAAACTTTGCGTCTCAGCCTTTTCATCAAAAGGCACCGTCGCATTACTATCACCAAAAACTCCGTCCACCTTAAACCCAATATTTCTAGCAATTTCTATAATAGGCTCTAAGCCCACCTCACAAACATTATAGACCTCTTGTTCTTTTTTATCACCCAACTCTATGTCATACGTAAAAACCTTAATTAAAAAACCATTGCTCTCATCACGGGTTTCGCTCACGTTGAGCGTACTAGTGAGCTCACCTTTATTAGTGTTAAAGGTTAATTTTCTATGATAACCAGTTTTAGGGTTACCAGGAACATATGATTCTATAAAAAATAGACCTCCTGGAACCATGGATTTATAAACACCTTTTAAAAGCTGTGTAATGGCTTCTTTACCCCTAAAAAAGCTCATACAGTGTCCAACACAGGTTATAACTTTAAAACGTTCGATAAAATTAAGATCTAGGGCATCTGCTTGGATTAGTTCGAAATTAAGATTATTAAAACCAGATAAATAATTTTGGGCCTCTGTGAGCATTTCTAAATCAGAGTCTATGCCAACTGCTTTAATACCATGTTTAAGAGGGCAAACTAAAACTCTTCCTGAGCCACAGCATAGGTCTAAAAACTCATCCCCAGGTTTGCAGGCTTTGCTAAGACGATCTAAGATCAAATCATCACCAAGACTATTGGTGTACATGGTGTTGTAGTATTTAACGAATAAGCTCATATTTTTTTATGTAATAGAATTTATCTAAAGATTCCCCAGCAATTTCAAACCCTAGCGACCTCCAAAAAGAAATAGCAACTTCTTTATTTTTTGAAACTTCTAATTTAATGCCAGTGACTTCATTTTGTTTTCCCCATTTCACAAGAATCTCAAAGAATATTTTGCCTAAAGATCGTCTACGCTTATCAGGCAAAATATAGAACTCAGCAATATAAGCAAAAACATCACCATTTTCATTGCTCAGATAGATGTTTGCTATACCCACATATTTGCCACTTTCCTCTAAGAGAAATAATCCCCGACCACCTTCAGCTAATCTCTTTTTTAACTTTGTGTCGTATTCTTTGATTATTTCCTCAAGATTCTTTGGGAACAGGTCAGGCCAATTTTCTTTAAAATATGTTGCTGACAAGGAAAGGTATGCATTCCAGTCTTTGTGTTTAGGATTAGTTTGGACTAGTCGTAGCTTTTTCATCTTTTATTTCCTACCACATACCACAACCACTTTTGCAGAGCCTTCATGATTTTGTGAGGATAGGCAAGTTAGTAAGTCTTGTTTGATTTTATGAAACAAATCATCTCCAAAAAACATCTTCATCTGTTTCCATCTGTCAAATCTGTTGGACCAGGATTGCAAAACAGGATCAGAGGCAGGTCCTTGAAACGACAATTCCTCATCATTAAATTCATGATAAACTATATCTTTTAGGCCAGCTTCCCTAAAACAGCTTTCAAGCCTAGAGCCCATGGTACAGTCATAATATTTGTTTTTGATCAAGTATTCAGTAAATTTTTCTAAAGATTTTAAAGTGTCAGCTGGCAATGGTCTATGCCCAGTTAATAAATCTGTCATTTCAACAAATGCAATCCAGGCATTTGGATTTAAGAAAGAAGACCAGTGTTTTAGTTGAGGGAGTAAATCAACAAAATATTCTGCCACAAAGCTTGCCCACATGCCATCCACGTTATTATCAATGATATTTGTTAAGTTGCTTATGTTTCCTAAGCTAATCTTGATATTTCTGTTTGTTTGATTTTGCGCATAATCAACAAGTTCTTTGTTACAATCAATGCCTATGCCATTCTTTATTATTGGAGATATTAAGTTGAGAAAATATCCTGTTCCACAACCTAGATCCAAAATTGTTTGGTCTTTTGATAATGGAAGATGCTCTATTATTTCATCCCAATGACGCCATTTTTGTTGTTGTGTATATTGTTCAACAAGATTCATAAAATTATTACCTTTTTTAATAAGAACCCAAGTGTTTTACCAGATACTCCAAATGCTCAGCACCAGTACCACAACAACCACCCAGTATTTTCACTCCGAATTCCTTGTGGAGATTTATCATCTCATCACCCCATGCATTTACTTTTTCTGCTTTCATCTCTGTGGCTCCATCAAGCTCAATATGATCTAAAGATGATGCGTTAGCCTGACAACCAAGGAGTCTTTTAAACAGCTCTGGTGGCTGATTTTCAGCGCAAATAAATGTGGGATAAACACAATTAACCATATAACCAATTGGTTTTGGATTTGTGTTATTATCAATTTCATTTATGGCTTGCATTAGAGGAGTTTTGTCTAAAATCATTCCCTGACGATTGATGACAAAACTAATGATGTACGGAGTTTCAGTTTTGCTCATGGCTTTTGCAATACCAAGAGCTTCGGAAAAACTAGGTACAGTTTCTACAATCAAATAATCAACACCAGCGTCAACTAGCTGGTTTATTTGCCATAAATGAAAGATTTCTGCCTCTCGTGTTGAAAGGGCCTCTGAAGGATTATAAGCATCTCCCTTTGGTCCAATTAAACCACCGATTTTAATCAAACTTCTTTTCAACGCCTGGCATTTACATAATTCATGCATAAAATTCACTGCATCTTGATTAATATTTGTAAATTCAGAAAATTCACTTACTCTCTCATGATTGGCTCTCCATGTTGGTGTCATGAGCATGATTGGCAAATCTACTTTTAAGGCAATCTCAATATATCTTTGATAAATACTCTTAAGAGAATTCCTGTGATTGGTGTCATAAATCAATGGTGTGTTTAAAAGCCTTGGGTGCAGTTCCATTTTTTCAACCCTGCTTAATGTTTCAGCGACAGCTGCTTCCATCAGGATTAAATTATGGTTTGTTATAAGTTTTTTCATTGTCCAATTTTAATAGGATCTCTAATAAATTGGGTCAAGTTTATGTATTTTTAAAAGCAACTTAGCAGCTCTCGTTCCTGCTATATTGACATATCCCTATTTTAGTGAAAAAACCTTGTCTTGATGAAAAATGACCAATTTAAGATGACTATTCTTCAAGACCCATCAATAGAGCTATGTCAAAAACTATCCCAAATGCAGAAAAAAGTTTGGGGATTGGGTGATCATGATGTGCTGCCACCATGGAAGCTTTATATAACTCCAAGGATTGGCGGCATAATTATTGCTGCTTTTCAGAATAACGAACCCATTGCTCAGGCTGTGTTCACTCATGCACAGGACCCAAACAGAACTCAACCATATCTCTATTTAGACCTCATAGGTGTTTTACAAGAATATCAAAGCCAAGGTTTAGGAGAAAAAATATTATGGCATGCAATGGAAATAACCAAACAAAGAAACTATTCATCTATTCAATGGACCTATGATCCTTTAGAAGGGGCAAATGCTAATTTGTATATTAGAAAACTTGGGGCTAAGGCAGCCAAATACTATCCAGACTATTATGGAGAACTAACTGGAGAAAAACACAGAGGCACAGCTACAGATCGTTTTTTTGCAGTCTTGAACGTAGAGGCAAAACCTGTTCAACAGACAGATGCTGATGTCACAATTGCATTAGATCATTATGATGCTTTTGAGTAGATCGG
>JAHJDR010000229.1 GCA_018812345.1 bacterium
CGTCAAAAAGGTGTGTGGTTGAATGGCTAATAATATGTATATTCAAGTCTCGTGCCAACTTTTCTAAAAAGAATAACTTGTTGTTATTATTGGAGCTATTTTTTTTAGTGATGTGTGGCTTTCTATTGAAGTATGTATGTAGAATTGAAATTCTTAATAAAATAAATATGGCGCAAGGCGTAGGGCTTAAGGCTTAAGGAATATTCTTTGCCCTAAGCCTTAGGCCTTAAGCCTTATGCCTCAAGTTGTTATTTTGGGTTTCTTCAGATGCCATTTTGTCGCCTGCTCATAACAATGTGCCACACGAATTAATGTTTCTTCATCAAAGGCTTTGCCAATGAGTTGCAAGCCAACAGGCAAGTTGCCATCACCAAAACCACAAGGAACACTCATACCAGGAAGGCCAGCTAGGTTTGTAGATAAGGTCAGAATGTCAGAAAGATACATTTGAAGAGGGTCATTGATTTTTTCACCTAACTTAAACGCTGTTGTGGGGCTAACAGGGCCGGCAATGACATCAACATTTTTAAACACTTCTGTAAAATCATTGCGAATAATGGTGCGTGTTTTTTGCGCTTTCCCATAATAAGCATCATAATAACCGCTCGAGAGAACAAAGGTGCCAATAAGAATGCGGCGTTTCACTTCTGCGCCAAATCCAGAGGCTTTTGTTTTGCTGTATAGTTCTTGTAATGTATTTGCTTGTTCACGCAATCCAAAGCGCACACCATCATAGCGCGCTAAATTTGCAGAGGCCTCAGCAGGAGCAATAATATAATAAGTCGCCACAGCATATTCTGTGTTGGGCAGACTGATGTCTATAAGTTCTGCCCCGAGCCCTTCTAACTGTTTTAGGGCTGTGTTAACGCACTGTTTTACATCAGTGGCAATGGCTTGCGTGAAGAATTCCTTAGGAACACCAATGCGCAATTTTTTAATGTTTTGATTGAGGGTTTTTGTGAAATCAGGAACAGGTGTTTTTATTGATGTGGAATCTTTTTCATCGTGTCCGCTAATCACATTCATCATGTGGGCACAATCAGTCACATCTTTTGTGAGGGGTCCCATTTGATCAAGACTTGAAGCAAAGGCCATGGTGCCATAGCGACTGACGCGTCCGTATGTTGGTTTTAAGCCGACCACAGAACAAAGCGATGCTGGTTGTCTGATAGAACCACCTGTGTCTGTGCCTAAAGAGGCTAAACATTGATCAGCGCTAACAGCAGCTGCGGAACCACCAGAGGATCCTCCTGGTATGCGTGAAAGATCCCAGGGGTTTTTTGTGTTTTTAAAATAAGACGTTTCTGTGGATGATCCCATAGCAAATTCATCGAGATTTGTTTTGCCAACAATGACAGCATTTTGAGCCAAACACTTTTCAATAACCGTTGCATTATACGGTGGTACAAAATTGTGTAAGATATGAGAGGCACATGTTGTGAGAATCCCTTTGGTGAGATAAATGTCTTTGGGTGCTATGGGAATGCCTGTGAGTATAGGAAAGTTTTTTTCTTTAAAAATAATGCTGTCAGCTTGTTTTGCTTGTGCCATTGCCTGATCACGACAAATAGAAATAAAAGCATTTATTTGAGGTTCTGTTTTTTCAATGTGATCTAAAACAGCCGTTGTTAGTTCTGTTGCACTGATTTCTTTCTTTTTTAATTTTTGATGGGCGGTGTGGATTGTTAGTTTTGCTAGTTCTGACACTTTATTTGATCCGATGCGCCAATGCGCCTATGCTCCGATGAAAAAACGTCGGAGCGTTGGCTCGTTGGAGCGTCGGTTCATATTTTAAATTACTTTCGGTACCTTAAAAAAATTCTCCTCAGTATCAGGTGCTGTATTCAGTACATCATTTATAATTTCATTTTGTACAACAAGATCTTCTCGAAAAACATTGTGCGTTGCGACGGCATGGGATGTTGGTTTAATATCTTTTAAATCGAGTTCGTTTATTTTTTCTACGTATTCTAAAATTTGATTCAATTCCTGTGATAGTTTTGGGATGTCTGTGTCATTGATTTTTATGTTAGCTAATTTTGAAATGCGGATTATTTCGTTTTTATTTATCATTTTTTAAGAAAGGGTCACGGGGTCTCTGGATCGCAGGGTCGCTGGATGGCTTCCCGCGAACCTGAGAACCTGAGAACCTGAGAACCTGAGAAAAAATAACATTGTCAACTCGCTCACCGCAAGTTAAATTACGTTTATGAACATTCCTTATCTTATAATAATTATTGAAGCGATTATTTTTGGCCTTGTTGTAGGGTCTTTCCTCAATGTGTGCATTTATCGCTTACCTTTAAATAAATCTGTGATGGGTCGTAGTTTTTGCCCTTTGTGTAAGAAACAAATACCTATATATCGAAACATACCCATTATTTCTTATGTGATACAATTGGGAAAATCAGCTTGTTGTAAAAAATCCATTAGCATTCAATACCCACTCATTGAAGCCCTAACAGCGGTTATTTCTGTGGTAACCTTGTTTCATTCTACAAGCTTGTTGCAATATGTTATATGGTTCACTCTTTTCATGTGCCCGCTTATTATTGTGTCTATTGTAGATTTTAAGCTTAAAATCATTCCTGATCAAATTTCCATTCCTTTTATTGTTGTTGGTGTGGGCGTACATTTATATGAATTATGGCCCAATTGGTCTGGGGCGCTCATTGATTCTGTCCTTGGTATTCTCGTGGGTGGTGGCACTCTTCTTATTCTTGGTGAAATCATCTCACGCGTTAAAAAAGTGGATGCGATGGGGGGGGGTGATGTGAAGCTCGCAGCCATGTTTGGCGCCTTTTTAGGTTGGCGTGCCTTAGTTTTTATTTTTCTGGCAAGCTCAATTTTAGCACTTATTTATGCCGTGGCTTGTATTGTAACCAAGAAACAAGATGACGACAAAACCATTCCTTTTGGTCCCTTTTTATCCATGGCTGCCATGATTGCTTGGCTCTATGGGAAAACGCTCACTGATTGGTATTTTTACTCCATTGTGGGATTACCGTTTAATATTTTGTTTCCATAGGCGGGATCGCAGGGTCGCGGGATCGCAGGTTCGCAGGGGCTCGGGAAGATGTTTTATCAAAAAAAACCCCGTAACTTACGGGGTTTTCATTATACAAATTTTTATTTGGCCAGCGACGCTGCGATCCTGCGAACCCGAGAACCAATCTTCTATTCATCAAAAATTTCTTGTAAGTCTACTTCGATTTCATCTTCATCGCGGATTTCTGCAAAAGCGAGTTCTTTTACCAAAAGGTTGCGTGCAGAATCGAGAAGTTTGCGCTCACCAAAGGAAAGATCTTTTTCTGTTTTGAGCAACATGAGATCACGATAAACTTCTGCGATTTCATAGATAGATCCTGTTTTGATTTTATCCATGTATTCACGGTAGCGTCTATTCCATGTTTGGTTATCTATTGTGATATCGCGCTCTTTCAAAATTTCATATACGGCTTCAACTTCATCTTTTGAGATGATTTCTCTTAAGCCTACAGCATTAACGTTTTTGATGGGAACCATGATTTTCATCCCGTTATCAAGGATTTGTAACACATAAAATTGATGTGTACTCCCTGAAATTTCGCGAGATTCAATGCTTTTGATTTCACCAACGCCATGAGCAGGATATACGGCTACATCACCAACCTTAAACGGTAAGCTTGCCAATAGACCTTTAGATAAACTTGATTTACTCGTCGCCATTCTTGCAGTTGCCATTCAAAGACCTCCTAAGAGATTGAAATTATTTAAAATATGTATTTGTTGTGCTGTTTTCTATTTGCTGGAGAGGCGCGATCATAGCACAAGTCACAGCTTTTATCAATAGGCACAACGCTTAACAGGGCTATTTTTTGAACAAAAAATATTAATGTGTTTATTGAAAATAAACATAATAATATTAACAAGATATGTGTTTTTTGTGTGGTTTTGGCTTGTTTTGTTCATAATAACCAATAAAATCAAAAGATTATCTTACCGTTAAAGAGGTTTTGAATCTTTGATTAAATATACGCTGTCTGTTGTTAGGAGTTTTGGTTGGCTAACTTGTTGAAGTTAGTTGAAAATCGACCCAACTCCTCTGTACATACCTATTATCGGCAAAACTCCAAAGATGTTGCGTATAAATATGTTTTTTTCTTTATTACTATGTTAACATATTTTAATCAGTGTTAAAAGATGTTAATCGATGTTAAAAGGGTATTATTATGCAAATATCACACTATAAAACCATTGATAAATCAGATTGGCAGGGGCGTACAGACAGCGAAACAGATAGAGACAATTTTCGCATTCATCAGGTTGTAGAGCTACTCGATATTGCCAAACCAGAGAGTGAAAAACACCTTGCCAGAGAGGACTGTACAAAAAAATATGCCATAGTTGGTTATGCTGCTGATGAAGGTGTGCGACGCAATAAGGGGCGAACCGGCTCAGCACAAGGCCCCATGGTTCTGAGGCGCGTACTGGGTAATTCGCCAGTGCATCTTGGGGCTTCTGAATGTTTATTTGATATTGGCAATATTGTTTGTCCGAGTCATGACTTAGAAACAACACAAACAGTTCTTTCTGAAATCACACATGCCCTAATGAAATATAATGTGTTCCCCATTTGTATTGGTGGTGGGCATGATTTGGCTTATGGGCAAGGAAAAGGTTTATATGCCTATGCTAAGGAAAAGGGTGAGCGTTTAGGGATTATCAATTTTGATGCTCATTTTGATCTTAAAGAAAAAGTTGATGACAAGGGAAATTCTTGCTCAAGCTTTCTACAATTAGCAGACCATTGCAAAGAAATAGGTCAGGAATATCATTGTCTTACAATTGGTGTGCAGCAAGCAACGAACACACGTGTCTTATATGCAAAAGCCAAGGAATTAGGTGTTAAATACATTAGTAGGGACCAATTACATCACCATAAAATTCTTGAGGTCGCTAATATTCTCGATGAGTTTTTGCTTTCAGTCGATAAAGTCTATGTCACAGTTTGTTTGGATGTTTTTGATGGGGCCTTTGCACCAGGTGTTAGTGTTGTCAGTACATATGGAATAACGCCAGAAAACTTTTTCCCACTCTTTAAACATATTAAACTCTCAGGTAAAATGAATAGCTTTAGTGTAGCAGAGCTCAATCCCAGTCATGATCATGACAATCTTACCGCAAAATTAACAGCTCGGATTATTCATGAAGTGCTTTCATAGAGATTAAATACAGATGATAGGCAATAAAAAAAGCCCAACTTTTTGTACCCACACCAAAAACAGGGCTTTTTCACTAAGGAGAGTTAAATCAAAAAACCATTAGGCTTATTAATGGCTTTATTATTAGTTTCATTATTATTCTACGCCCCAGATTTAAAAAAGGTTTAAACAAAATCAAAAATTTTGTAAAATTTTTGATTTGTGCCGATGGACCGACGAAAAAAACATTGAATAATCATTTAGTTTACTTACGCACGATCCCGCAAACGGGACAAGCGCACTACGCAGTACCCCGCATACGGGGCAGGCGCACCACGAAAACAGTAGCTTTTTCTACTAATATTATCTAATACGCCCCCCATGTCTTTTAGCTTTACGCTTGAAAAAACACTTATAGAAGAGAGTAGTGCTCGGTGTGGTGAGATTAGTACTAGCCATGGTCGTATAAAAACACCAATTTTTATGCCTGTGGGAACATTGGGAACGGTCAAGGCTATCACGCCCCAGGTCTTAAAGGAACTCAATGCGCAGATAATACTTGGAAATA
>JAHJDR010000033.1 GCA_018812345.1 bacterium
ATCCGAATGATTTAATTCTATTGTTACTTTGTTACTACCAGATTTGTAAATACCCTTAACATGGTTTGTTTTCGCTAATTTATAGTCTATAGCACCCAATATATTACTAAAAGATCGAAAAAACAAAAAATCTTCTTCATTCTTAATTATCCTCGATAAGGAATATACAACATCCTCAGGTTCAATTTTATTACCATTATGAAAACGGGCATTATCTCTAATAACAAATTCAATTGCTTTACCTGTTTGAATAATTTTCCATGACTCCGCAACAGCCGGTACAACATTATAACTATCATCCAGCTTTAATAAGCCTTCATGTACTTGTGAACCAATGTGAATAGAATGTGTGTTGCGAGATTTAATAGGATCAATTGTTGAAGGCTTTGCAGTAATTGCTGTATTATAGATTATAGTTTCGGCATAAGATAATCCTGTATTAATGAAGACTAGCAAGAATAGAAGGATAGTTGTTGTTTTCTGATGCATGGCCACTATTAGAAAGGAGGAGGAATACACCCCCTCCTTTCTGAATTACTATTACATTTGTGAAATAACTTTTTTTATTTTATTTACAGTTTCTTTCTTCTTCATTTTTGCCTCCTTTCAAAAGTTATATATAAATTAACATTGTAACAAAACATTCTGTTCAACAAGATGATTCACATTCATTAAACTCAAAACATCTGTTTTTTTGGTTACAAAGCAATCAAATATTTCACGATCAACTTCATAAGTATCAATATTATTCTCTCGCGAAACAAACATATAATACGTGCCACAGCTATTTTTTTCATTAATTATGACTGGATATTTAAGTTTATATTTTGTTTGATTTATTGTAATGTAATTCATTGAGGACTTCATTGATACCTCAGAAACATTTTGAATACCTTTATCATAGCGCACTATGTCTTTTAACTCTAGTATTTGAGAAGTTTCAAGTTGTAATGACTCTCCCAAATTTAAAATTATTTGATCAACTTTAATGCAATTGCTTTTTTTATGACACTTGTAGAGTTTCCACAGTGTTTCATAATAGCTTTCATGTAAATGCTTATTTAACAAACAAAAACAGCGTTCATAATAATTTATCAATGTATAACCAATATTTTGAACAAAATTTAAAAAATCCAATGAAAAATCAATTCTATTAAACTGGTAAAAGGAAGGAAAGACAGATGGATTTTGTTTTATCAGCTCAGTAATGTTTGATTGATTCTGATATTTTTCAACAGAGGCTAAATGTGATTTATAACCTACTAATTCTAATTGGCTTTTGACATCTTGATAGACCTGTGTACCACTGTGGGGTGCTAATATGTGAATTTGAATAATAGCTTTTGCATTTCTCTTCAAATCAATCATTAGATCGAGAGTATGGTTAAAATCTTCTATAGTTTCACCTAAATGACCAATAATAAATGAGGCAGTACAAACAATACCTTCTTCACTTGCATCTTTTAAAGTTTGAACGACCTTGTGTGTTTTAATATTTTTTCGAGTCGTTTTTTGAATCTTTTGAGAGCCACTCTCAATACCAAAAAAAATCTCTCGACACCCAGCTTGATACATTATTCTTGCAAGCTTACGATCTAAATGATCAGCCCTAGAAGCGCATGTCCATGTAAAACGTGAATTCCTTTCGATTAAATATTTACAAAATTTAAATACAAAATCTGGTCGAAAGGTGAAATTATCATGGATAAGGGATATGTTTTTTGCAAAAAAAGTCTCAGTCGCTAATTTGATGTCTGAATACAATTTTTTTTCGGATTTCATTCGATATTTGCGTTTCCAGAGAACAGATGTAGAACAGAACGTACAATTAAAAGGACAACCACGACCAGCTTCAACACTCATTTGAACATTATCATGCTGATATCGTTTTATATCTACAAAAGAATAATCTATTTTTGGTAAACTATCTAAATCTATTAAATCTAGGTCTTGATTTGAATTCACATTACCTAATTTTGAAAAAGTAATTCCTGGAATACTACTTAGATCTTTATTATTTAACAAACTATCAACAATTCTAATAATATTATTCTCTGACTCACCTCTTGCAACAACATCAATTATACCTTGAAAGTTTGAAATTATTTCTGAAGCAGCAAGTGATGCTTGTGGACCACCCAAGATAATTTTCGTAAGCGGTTTTTCTTTTTTTATTAAATA
>JAHJDR010000230.1 GCA_018812345.1 bacterium
TAAATAAATATTTGTTTTTTTACAGGGGAGTTATTGTCTGGCGCATTTTTCGTAAATACTAATGATGATATCAGCAACATGGCGCCAATCATATTTTTTAACAATGTGATAACCCTGGCTGATTCTTTGTGTTTGATCGTTTGATAATGCTGTTAAAACGCTTTTTGCTAAAGCCTCAGGAGAATAGTTTTCACTTACGATAACAGAAGTCCAATGATCATTACGACAGTTCTCTGGAACAAACGGTGTTGAGACTATGGGGGTGCCTGCTGCCAGGGCCTCTAAGATCATAATGGAAAAAGTTCCTCCAAAACGATTTGGTAAAACAAAGGTGTCTGCTGTTTTGTAAAGGTCAGGCCTTTCAGCATACACAGCACCCAAAAAGACAACGTGTTCTTTTTCGCTTTCAGAAAGAAGTTTTTTATATTCTTCTAGCTGAGGGCCGCCGCCTCCTACAAGAAGTCGGATGTTAGGGTTTTTTTTTAATATGAGGGGTAGGGTTTGCAACAGAACATCTAGCCCGTTTCTTGGTTCAACCCGACCAATATAAAGAATGTTTTTCTTGCCATCATTATAGGCGTCGATAGTTTTGCCTTGTTGAAACGTTTCTACATCAACGCCGTTTGGAATAACGTGATAATCAAAGCGTGCATAACGGAGCATGGTATTGACAGCATGTTGAGAAACACCAATGACGGCATCAGATTTCTTAAAGACCCATTTGTAAAACGGAGAAATGAGTTTTCTAGAAAACGAATCTTTAAAGGCAGAATGCAGGGTAGCTATTTTCGGCCCTTTAAACATTTTATAAGCAAGCATGGGCAAGCCAAAATCGCAGGGGCCATGAATGTGCAAAACATCAAAGTTATTTTCTTTTAATGCTTTTCGAAAATTTTTAATAACTTTTGGGCTAAGAGTGAGTTGTGTGTAGGTGCCCATGGCCCCATAACGAACAGAAGGGCCTACACGAATAATATCGTTGGAATCTTTAGGGCCAAGCCACTTGTCTACTTTGGGCATTCCTGTAATAATTTTTACTGTGTGTCCTTTAGCTTTCAATTGTTTTGCTAAATAGTAAATATGTTCTTGGATGCCGCCAAGTGTTGGGAAATAATTTTCAGCAATAATACCAATCTTCATGTGATGTGCCTAACATATCATTATTTTTTGCTCAATTTATTGATCCAGAAAAGGTAAGCTGGGTACAACAAGAGTGAGGAGATGAGTAGGCAAGCCATGCCTATAAGAGCTACCTGGCCAATGGATTTAAGGCCTTGGTGGTCGGCGGCAAGCATGCTGGCAAACCCCACCATAGTTGTTGTGCTTGCCAGTAAAAGCGAATTGCCTGTGGAGCAAAACATGGTTTGTAAGGCTTTCTTGTTTTGGCCTTCTTCATGAAAGCGGTGATACAGGTGAAGAGCGCTATCAATGCCAATGCCCAAGAGAATGGGAAAGATAACAAGATTAAAAATGTTTAGCCTGAGTCCCAAAAGCCACATGAGAAGGAAGGTGATGAGTAGGCCTGTAATCAGAGGAAAGAAAACGTGTAGGGCTTTTTTAGCACTTCTAAAATTTAAAAGAAGAATTATGTAAATTCCAAAAAGCATCACAAGAAAGGCAACAAGAGCTTCCTTTTTCATGAGCAAAAGTGTTTGTGCAAAAATTACAGAGCCTTCAGCAGGATAATAGGTTTTATTTCCTGTACTAAAAGATTGAATGTCATTGGCATATTGGATCGCCCATTTGCCATCAGAAAGCGGGACCTTGTCATAGATGAAAACTAGAAAATCGTTGTTGCCTTCCAGTCCTTTAAAATAGCGCAAAATTCGCTTTGGCATGTCCTGAATAGCAAAAAAAGGTGGCTCTAAATAGGGGAGGTAAGAATCTGTGCGTTTAATTTCATCTTCTGTCATGAAACGCCTGTTTTTTTGTAAAAGTTTAGAAAGTTTTTGCAGGATTTTCTTTTTTTGTTTTTGGCTCTCTGGCATGAAGTCAACAAGAGATTTTACTGTATCAATGGTTTGGGTTTTAGGGATTCTATTTCTTACTTGAGCGACAAGGGCTTTTGCCTCGTGTGCTGAGCCTGCAATAGCGATGGCCGGAGATTTTGACAGAGGAAAGATGTCGTGAATCTTTTGTTTTACTTTCCAGTACGTGTTGCTTTGGCTTCTCAGTTTTCCATAATCATATTCAAACTCTGTAAAGGGCAAAGAGACAAGTCCCAAAAGAATAAGGATGAGACCAATAATAAGAACCTTTGGGTTGGTTAGAGGTTTTTTAAGAAGCGTGGGAAGTTTGTGTTTGCTCGCTTTTGTTCTCAAACCAATCTTTTCTCCCAGAACCCAGAGCGCTGGAGCGAAAAACATGTAGGTGAAGAACAAAATCCAAATGCTGACAAAAGTGAGCAGGCCAAATTCTTGAAAGCCTTTTGGTTTCATAAAAAGCAGTACAAAAAAGGCTAAGGCTGTGGTCAGCGCTGCGCTCAGAGTCGCTTTTCCTGTTTCAAAGAGGCAGTGGGAAATGGCGCCCTCAAGATTTTTGCCTGAGGCGCGTTCTTCAGAAAAGCGTGAGTAAAGGTAGATGCCGTAGTCAACACCGAGCCCCAACAGGATAGCGACAAGAAAGACAGTTAAGAGGTTAAGGCTGGAAACGAGAAGTGTTGTGACGCCAAAACACCA